>QHXL01000517.1:5134-6060 GCA_003222935.1 Acidobacteriota bacterium | reverse complement strand
TTCCCCGGTTCATGAGTGAGTACGGGTTTCAGTCGTTCCCATCAATCGAGACTGTCAAATCCTACGCACTACCAAATGAGCATGAGATTCAGTCCCCTGTCATGATGGCCCATCAGCGTCATCCTCGCGGCAATCAACTGATCAAGGAATACATGCTGCGCGATTACGCAGAGCCAAAAGACTTCGAGTCGTTTCTTTATGTCAGCCAGGTCTTGCAGGCGGAAGGCATCAAGGTAGGAGCGGAACATCTTCGTCGCATCATGCCCAGAAACATGGGATCGCTTTACTGGCAGCTGAATGACTGTTGGCCTGTAGCGTCGTGGTCCAGCATCGATTATTACGGTCGCTGGAAAGCGTTGCAATACTATGCGCGGCGCTTCTACTCGCCAGTGTTATTGAGTCCGGTCGTCGAGGAGAAGGATTTGAAGTTCTATGTTGTATCCGACCGTCCGACGACAACTCAGGCAACACTAAGCGTCGAGCTTCGGGACCTGGAAGGTAACACTCTCTCCACGATTAAGAGAGACCTTGTCGTTGCGCCAGTGAACAGCAAGTCATATTTCAGCATTCCCTTGACCGACCTGCTGGATAAGCGCGATACCAAAAACCTGATGGTCTATTGCGAATTGCTCGAGCAAGGAAAAGTCATCTCGAGCAATCAATACTTCTTCAGACCATACAAAGAACTTTCTTTCCCTGATCCTCAGATCAAGTTTGAAGCAGTTGCCTCTCGCAAAGGCTACAAGATCACCTTAACAACAGACCGGCTGGCAAAATCTGTCTATCTTGCAACCGAGACTCCTGGTTTCTTCTCCGATAACTATTTCGACCTGCTGCCCGGAAAGCCTGTCGAAATTGAGTTTCGTACTCGTCAAGCAAGTCCTCCGGAGACTTTTCGTAATCAACTGCGAATTAGATCACTCAAA
>QHXL01000517.1:0-5093 GCA_003222935.1 Acidobacteriota bacterium | reverse complement strand
AGCTCTTTGGAGTGCGGGGACTTGTCACAGCTTTTTAGATTGAGGCGTTCATGAGTCAGCTGCACTTCTAATAAAGAGGTGACAAGTCCCCGCACTCCCAAAAAATCTTTTCAGTTGCTAACGAACAGACTTTGTTGTATCTCTGCGCAGAAGCTTATTTCAATCAGATCTTCGCAACCCGCAAAAGGAAGACATCCCATGATGATCTGGACACTACCTTGTCCTCGACGCACATCTTTGTTCCTCTTAACTCTCTTCTGCTTCCTGGCTTGTGGCATCAATCTTCACGCTCAAGTCCTGGGCGATCCGGTCGATGTCGGCCAGGATTTTATGAAGATGGAGAATGTCTATTTCGTCGGCAGTGGGGTTAAAAGTTTCGATCCGGCAACTGGCGCCGGAACTCTGCAGTGGGATCGCTATCTGCGTAACACGACACTTTCTTTTAACAAGATTGATGTGACCCTTGGCCCAGGTAAAGGCACCGAGTTTCCCGGTTCGGAATACGATCAGAGTCCTATCCTACCCT
This sequence comes from Acidobacteriota bacterium, assembly GCA_003222935.1. GTDB lineage: Bacteria > Acidobacteriota > Blastocatellia > Pyrinomonadales > Pyrinomonadaceae > PSRF01. Next base: position 4,567 of record QHXL01000517.1, on the reverse strand, counting down.
TTTCAATAACTTTCGTCTCCCCGCGAACAATACGTTTGCGGATGTCGACGCGCTCGGTACCGATGAGTGATGGCTCGTCATTAATGTTGGCCGGACCAGTCCGAACGGACAACTCATGGAAGGTCACGCAAAACGACCAGGCCATTGTCTACAAAGGGGAGTTTGGCGAAGTACGCATTATCAAACAACCCTGGCATATCGAGATCTACGACAAATCGGGGCGTCTACTGACGAAAACGCAGAACATTGGCGACCCCGCGACGTTTATTACGCCAATTCCCTTTTCCTTTGTCAGACGCTCCAGCGACCTTTCACGAAGAATTGCCGCGACCTTCCAGCTTCAACACGATGAAAAAATATTTGGTTGCGGCGAGTCATTTACGCGCCTGGACAAACGAGGACAACGCGTAAATGTATTTACCCGCGATGGCATGGGCACGCAAAACGAGTACATGTACAAGCCGATTCCGTTCTTGATGAGCAATAACGGCTATGGCATGTTTGTCCACACGACTGCGCCGCTGACTTTCGACTTCGGAAAGTATTACGACGCTCACAACACCATCTATTCAGGCGATGAGAATCTCGATCTCTTTATCTTCCTGGGTGAACCTAAAGATATCGTTTCGGAATACACGGCGCTGACTGGTCGCAGTCCGGTTCCGCCGCTTTGGTCCTTCGGATTCTGGATGAGTCGCATTACCTACAACTCCGAAGAGCAGGTACGAAATGTTGCGGCTCAACTTCGTGCCCATCGCGTGCCGACGGACGTAATCCATCTCGATACCGGGTGGTTTGAAACTGACTGGCGCAGTGATTTCAAATTTTCAGCAAGTCGTTTTAAAGATCCGGCAAAGATGTTGGCTGATCTGAAGCAACAGGGCTTTCGCGTGAGTCTCTGGCAATACTCTTACTTCACCAGCAAGAACGAACTCTGGAAGGAGATGGTATCGAAGGGCTACTACGTGAAGAACGAAAGTGGCGAACTGCCTTTTGAGGATGCAACACTCGACGTCAGCAATCCTGAAGCTGTGAAGTGGTACCAGGGCAAACTCGCGACGTTGTTGAAGATGGGCGTCGGTGCAATCAAGGTCGACTTTGGCGAAGGCGCTCCCCTTACCGGACAATATGCTTCTGGTCGTTCCGGCTGGTACGAACACAATCTTTATCCACTGCGATACAACAAAGCAGTTGCAGAGATCACAAAGGAAGTGAGCGGCGACAATATCATCTGGGCTCGAAGTGCCTGGGCCGGTAGTCAACGTTACCCGTTGCACTGGGGAGGTGACGCGGAAAACACCGACTCAGCCATGGCCGGTGAACTTCGCGGTGGTTTGTCATTCGGATTATCCGGATTCACTTACTGGAGCCACGACCTTGGCGGCTTTGTACAAAAGGCGCCGCGGGATCTTTATCGTCGCTGGCTTGGTTGGGGAGTTCTAACGTCGCACACACGCGCCCACGGTGCGCCGCCACGAGAACCCTGGGAATATGATGAAGCCCTAACCGAAGATTTCCGCAAAGCTCTCGGTTTGAAATACTCGCTCATGCCTTACATTTATGCACAGGCAAAAGATTCATCGGCGCGCGGTTATCCAATGTTGCGCACACTTTTCTTTGAATATCCAAACGATCCGACCTCATGGACCATCGACGATGAATACATGTTTGGATCGACTCTTCTGGTGGCGCCGCTGTTCAAGCCAGGCGATAGCCGCAAAGTTTATCTTGTCCTGCTGGTAAAGGATCATTCCGTCCTGCCGCATCTCAAAGTTGCGCAGAGCACGGATCAGATGGACTGGAACAATGTTGAGTTGCGAGTTTTCAGTTCTGACAACGCACCTGTGGCCGGTTGGTTCACTTCTCCGCAGAACGATCTGATCCCGTTAACACTGGAAAGCTCCGCGAGAGGATATGCGTTGAAGAGCGATCCGCTTGCCGGGAAAGTTAAGTGGCAAGTGACGAAGGCCCCAAGTAAGTAAGAATCAGAGTGGAAGAGATTTCGGCTGCGCTTTCGTAATCCGACCAACGGCAGTTGGTGGTTCGTTCAGATCATTTCTACCAGAGCACTGTCCGACTTCGAGCAGAACATCCCACCCAACGGCTGCTTTCCGCTGCGTCGTGATGAATCTCGACTGGGCCTGGGTCGCGAAAGAGGTGAGCGCTGTAGAAAGAACCGCCCACCAAGAGAGAAGATCAAAAACGCGCTCGATGGTTATCTTGAAAGTATCAAGTTGAAGAACTGCCGGATCAATCAGGGTTACTTGAAGGCGCTTGGACTCGAACAACAATAATGCAGCGCCGTTTCAGGCTTGCAGTTAAAGGACCAACTCGCAGTGACCGCTCTTCACTCCGGAGGAGTGACATGTTTATAGCCGTCGAGCCGCTGAAGGGGTCAGCACACCTTTAGGCGTGCGATGTTCAAAACCGGACATGTCGCTCCTAACGGAGCGAAGACATTATCAAGCTGCTCCGTCTATAAACATTTCACTCCTCTGGAGTGAAGAAAACAAATCGGTGCAATCTGCGTAATCTGCGGATTAGTTTTCGGGAAGAACTCCAGCCAGCAAAAAGACAATCGACGCGTTCCAGTTAATCGCATTCTCATTTGTAGCGAAACTCTCCCAATCATCCAGGTACATTTTCGCCGGCGGTAGATTCGCCAACTTCTTCATCGCTGGATCCTGGCGGTGTTGGTTTGGACCACCTGACAACAATCCCGGCCATGGCTCCTGGTTATAGTCTGACTGACTGGGACGATGATGAGGGTGACGAAACGGGTTTTCGCCGAGCTGCGTCACCCACGATAGTGAGAAAGTGTTTCTGCCAAGAAGGTAATGAAGATTATCGAGAGCTGTTTCGACATACCGCGGATCGCGCTTCATTAGATTTGCGACCATCAACTGGACACCATAGTTCGCGGCAACTCCATTCGAACCCCAGACAAAATCTCGGGTTGTAAGACTTATGCGGTAGCCGTTCTTATTTGTGCGTTCGACGATTTCGTTTGCTGCTTTTAGTGAAGCCTGGGTGATAGCGTTTCTCGCGTCCTGATTCGAACCACCGCCAAGCACGTAAGTCCAAAGAGCCAACGGAGCGACGCGCGGCCACGAAGGTGGCCCAACCGGATTAATCATCGGCAACTGAAGCGAATAGCTAGAAAGAAAGTAACGCTCGTAGACTTCCTGTTTTGTAGTGCGCCAGAGTTCAGCTGCTGCCCATAAGCGCTCGTCGCTGCAATCACGATCGCCGTATTCCCCGGTTACAACTCCGCCGGCATTGCGAAACGAAACGTCCGGGTATTTCTGTAACCAGGTCCACGCTTTTTCAGCAGCATTCAAACAACGCTGAGCGTAGGCCGGATCATATGTTTTGAAAGTACGAGCAGCGATCGCCATCACTGCTGCAAAATCGGCGGTAGCGCACGAACTTTTATAAGGCTCCTTCCCGGTGCCGACAACATAACTCACCAGCTTGTCGTTTTCCGGCATTACAAAATCCGCGAACTGCTCGCTTGTTTGCTTCTGCCAGACGCCACCATCTTCATCCTGCATAGTCAGCATCCAGTCGAGATTCCAGCGTATCTCATCAAGAACATCAGGAGTGGAGTTGGTAGATTCAGGAATCCCGAGGACCAGCGGGCCGATTCTCGATTCGTAAATTTCAAAAGTCCAAAGGAGTTGGCCAGTGGCTATTCCCGAGTTAACAATGTAACGACCATAGTCACCAGCGTCGTGCCAACCTTTGCTTGAAACAGCTGCGCCACTCTTTCCAGAAGTTGCGTGATACTCGCCGGTCAAATGGCAAGCCGGATGTCTGTATCGGGAAAACTCTCGACCCATATCGACCGCGGTGCCACATCGTTGCCCATAGAATGAACGCATGGTGAGATAGAAAGCGCGACGATAGACATCCGGCGCAATCCAAAAGGACCAACTTGTTCCTACACCCTTAACGTCGAGGTAATAGCCGCCGCTCTCTCGTAGTTTCGAGAAGTCCGCAGTCTGTACGCGATCTCCAGAATCCGGATCATCGATGGGCAACGAGAGTTTTCCGGCGAACGCTATTGAGTCATCTTTCTTCCGACGAACAGTGAAGTCACCATTCGCGCGGGTCGATACTACGAAAGCAATCTTCGAAGCATTAGGTAAGTAACCAACCTGATCAATTTTGATATCGGTCGTGGGAACAGCGAAGGTACTAAAAGCGCAAGCGAGGATTACAAAAAGGAGTCTCATTTAGGTAACTGGCAAGAGAATCTATCTCTCTGTGCAACCTCTGTGTTCTCTGTGTCTCTGTGATGAAGCGTTTTTATTGGTCTTTCAGCCACCACAGAGCTGCTTTGCTCGTCTTCGACAAGCAGATGACAACATGAAACTTTCAAAGCAGGTCTTCACTCCGGTAGGAGTGTCATGTCTATAGTATTGGCGAGCCTAAGCCTCCGGCGCGGTTCGGCGGGCCGGAACGAAGTTGAGTGGTTAAGGGCTAGTTCCGTTCCGGCCTGCCGAACCGCGCCTCGGGACTTCGATGAACTCACTATAAACATGTCACTCCGACCGGAGTGAAG
>QHXL01000516.1 GCA_003222935.1 Acidobacteriota bacterium | reverse complement strand
CGTTCCTGACTTCAATGCTAGTGGATCTCATGTCGCCGATCGCACGCCAGCGAGGTCTTGACGATTTGGTCGAGCGTGCACGACGGCATCTGGTTGCACAGATCGAAAGCAACGGATTAGTCCGCTATCATGGATTGCCAGACGGACCCACAATGGGCACCCTGGGATTTGCCATTACCCCGGATGCAGACGACACAGCTTTAGTGTGGAGGATCGTTGGCGCCGGCGGTGCAGATCCGAGAATGCAACCGATGCTGGCAGAGCTTGCCCGCTATCGCGACTCGAGAGGCTTATATCGCACCTGGCTCGCCCCACAAAAGAAGTATCAGAATCTAGATCCCGGTATTGATCCTAATCCGACTGACATCGCCATCCAGATGCACGTGTATCTAATGCTTCGCGAACTTTATCCAACTGCCGCTGAGCACTTATGCACCGCCCTCCAACGTTCGTCGGCGCATGAGGACCTCTGGACTTACTATGCCAAAGCTCCACTGGTACCCTACCTCCGCAATGGCCCAAATGAAAGGCTGGCGCTGCCCGCTGCCGGACAGGAAATCTGGAGTGAGATGATGTACCGGTTGGTTGACAGGACTGAGTTGCCACGGTCCAGTAACACGCGACAGTCGATTGCCAATCTGCTTGAGCGACTTGGTAGCGACGACTTTGCCCGGCTTCGCCGCTCGCCGCCACTGCTCTATCACAATGATCTGAGCGCAACGGTAAAACGATTTTACTGGTCCGAAGATTTTGGTTACGCACTGTGGCTCCGGTTATACGAAGTAGTTCATGTCGAAAACGGACAGTTTCATCAACCATCCCCATGACTTCTCCCTCGCCATTTCGTAATTACGGGCGAGTGATAAAACACTTCGCATCCACTCGAGCGGCAGAGGTGCTTGCACTTCAAGCCTCGCCGATTCTTGGTACCGTCCTTGGTGGTTTCAATCTCGAACGATCCAGTTTTATCCGGTTGGGTTTACTACTCCTCGGCAGCCTGATGCTCACGGCCCACGTCTTTGTTTTCAATGATTGGGCCGGGCAAAGCAGCGATAATCGTGATCCGCGGCGCGCCGTACTTGTATTTGCCCGGCGCGGTATTAGCAACCGTCAGGTTGTGCGTGTTGCAACCGCATTCCTCATCCTGGCGAATGTGATCTTCGCGGCCGTCGGCATCCCTGCGATACTGCTCGGCGCCGCGATCGCAGCCCTTAGCCTTCTGTATTCGTGTTCGCCTGCTTTCGGCAAGAGCACGCCAATCATGGCATCGACCAATCACCTGCTGGGAGGTGCCCTGCACTTTCTGCTTGGTTACACGTTATTCCGCCCGCTCGAAGCAAAAGGTTTGCTGATCAGTCTTTTCTTTGGTTTGGTATTTGCCGGCGGCCATCTCAACCAGGAGGTGCGAGACTATGATGGTGATCTTCTCACCGGGATTCGCACTAGTGCAGTAGCGTTCGGTTGTCGGCGAACATTTCTAGCAAGCCTCTTAACCTTTACGGCCGCGTACGCAATGCTCGCCGCTTTAGCGGAGCTTGGCATCCTGCCAAGGCTTCTGCTCTGGACCATGACGCTGTGGCCGTTGCATGTCGCGTGGTCCATTCGCGCACTTCAGCATGGATTGGGATTCGAGACTGCAGTATGGATGCAACGACGGTATCGATTTCTATTTGCGTGTATCGGGCTCGTGATGTTAGTCAGATGAAAGGTTACGCTCCTGATTGCGCTAACAATCACCAACGACTATTGCGAAGTAAGAGTGCCCTTGACTCGTTTGTCATTGAAAAGACCACCGAGGTGAAGTCGGTGGTCTTTGCGTGTCGTACTTTCCTTCGAAACCAGATTCGGTCAACCGTCAACCCCATTAAAAACTGAAGCCAATTCCCATAATTGGTCCACGTTGGCTCATGTCGTAAAGAAAATTGTCTCGATCATAGTTGACGTTCAGGGCGCGATAACCGCCTACCAGCGCAACCCGCTTGTTGAGCTTGTAGCCAAGTCCACCAAACATCTGGTATGTGAACTTCGACCCGCCGCCGCCCACATCAAATCTGCCCATGAAGAAAAATTTCTCTGATAGATCTGCTTTGCCGCGCAGTCCTACTACCCCATCCACCCAGCTTCGCCTGGTGTTAATCTGGACCGCCGGTAGGAGTCCGGCATTCAAAGAAAGATCGCTGCTGATGCGCCAGATGCGCGTACCACCCAACACTTGAATAAACGCGCCTTTGTTTTCGCTACGGTAAATCTTGTATCCCACCTCGGGAGTAAAAACGAAGGTCCTGATCTTTGCAGTGGCGCTTGAGAAAAGTGGACCCGGTGTGGCTGCCTCATCTTCGATACTCACGAATTCCACATCTGTTTGTATCGCCCACTTATTTTTATGAGCCTCGAATACGCCCATGAAGGCGAACTTCAATGAATCAAAGATGTCGCCGAAGCTCTCATCAATCCCCACCCTGCGGTTTGGACCCCCGGTGGTGCCGTGTAGACCGGCCATCCAGAAATACGGACTAAACACAAACTGCCACTTCTCATCGGGCACTGGTTGGGCGGGCACTGTCGTGCCGGTGGGCGTATTCCCTACGAGGTCCTTTGAACTCTGCCGGTCGCCAATCCCAGGTTTTTCGGAGCTGCTTATCTCGGAAGTCATATTGGAGGGTTTCGCTACCTCTGACTTTTTGGGATCGCTGTCAGGTGCTGGAATTGTGGCCACAGTGGCCGGTGAACTTTCGGCAACGGCTTGAGTCTGGGCAGTAACACTAATTGCAGCGGTAGCTGTTAGTAAGATGACCTGTCCTAGTTTTCGAATGAGTGACATTGTTGGCGTTTCCTTTGGTTTGAAGGCGACATATTGGGAACAACTGCCAGACCCTCAAAAAAGTGATGAGCTGATCCGGGGACAATGATCGGGATTGTGACAAACTTCTTCCCAGGGAAATACTGTCAGGATTGACAGGGTCGCTATGATGGAAATTCTGGACCATTCAACTCTATAGTCCTTTCGAATCACATGGAGAGAGATTCCAAAAATCAGATAGTTATGAGGTTAATAAAGGCTTTTGCTTCTGTTCTGATACTGCTTGCGGTGTGTTCAACGACTCGGACGCAGGCGTCTGTACCGTTCACGGTGGTCTCTGCGGCCCAAGCAC
>QHXL01000515.1:2893-3489 GCA_003222935.1 Acidobacteriota bacterium | reverse complement strand
AATACGCAGTTTGACCGCTTCAATCTGTTGATCCACTAAGATGAACTGGCGCTGAAATTCATGCGACGCACGCACCGCGTCATTCGAAAGCACTAGTCCCAGGGCGCTAAACCGTTTCTGAGCTTCGAAGAGATCTCCGTTGGTCTCTTTGATTACAGCAAGAACATCTTCCGATGAGCTGCCAAAGGCTTCATGAGCGACTTGAAGCTGCCGCTCTCCTTCAGGGATTGCAGCGATAACGCTAAACAACTGTCGCAGCGCCTGCTCATTGTTAGTAACGTCGATTTGTAATTCTCGGAAGAAGTTTGAGAGTCGCTTGTCACCTCCTGCAGCTTTTGCGATGTTCTTATCGAAGGTGGCAAAACTACCGGCTAAACTATCAACCGTCTTGCCGGTTAGCTTTGCAGCGACATCGATTGTAGAGAGGGTTTCGGCATGAAGATCTAGTTGTTGCGTAAGAACAAAGACTTTGCTTTCGGCAGCGGCCGAGTTTTTTGCCAGGTCAAAGACGGCCTGAGCTCCGGCAGACAAACCGCTAATCAGAACCGGCAGAGTCGCGACAATGAGACTGATAGGACCCAGAAAGGCTAGCATTG
>QHXL01000515.1:0-2864 GCA_003222935.1 Acidobacteriota bacterium | reverse complement strand
CACCGACCTGCGTGGCTACGGCGCCTGCACTCGACGCCGTGTTGTTCAACGCTGTAACCGTGCCGCCTAGCTGGGCTTCGACCTTAGCGGCATACTCATAAACAAAATTACCGCTGTCACCCAATTGCTTGTTGGCCGACGTTAGTTTTGTTGTTTGATCGAAGACGTTCTTAAAGCCACCGCTGCTTACTTTGTTGGCAGACTTATCCAGTTCGTCGAAAGCGTTGGTCATTTCTTTGACCTTCGCCTTCCCCTGGTTATCGTCAACCGTGATGGTGATTGGAACGAATCTTTGACCCATAACTGCTACTTCGTAATCATCGCCATTAGTACTTCGAACATTTCGGCAATGCGTATTTCGTGAGAGATCCGCCTGGATTCAAACTGATCATCAAACAACTTCATCGCGAGCCATTCATCTGGAGCTACGGTCGAGTAGATATCCGGTCGGCCAGAATCTCGATCGCGTCGCAACCTCTCAACCCCATCAAGGAAAATCGTTTCTTCAAGGCTCTCCGTTTCTTCCTGTCCCACATTCTCCCCGTCAGCATTTCGCTTCGGGCATGAAGGGCAGCGCACTGGCGAAGCTGGATCTGAACTGCACCACGTCTGACAGTTTTCTTCGCCAGGGCACTCCGTAGACTCACTGACCTGGTAAAGCCTCGCCACGCGCGCCGCAATGAGCGTGGCGAGGCGCGTTAGTTTCCCGTTATGGCCTTCTGTTCAGATCGCAAGTGACGCAGTGCAAAGGCAGCTTTGTGATGCAATGGCACGCGGCCGGCATAGCCATCGGTCGACACCACCATCTGATCGAACATTTCGGCGAGTCGTTTTGCTTTGGCTGGAATGCGCTGATCACGCTGACCGAACTTAGTGCCTTTCACTAAGAGAGTTCGCGACTGAAGATTCTCAAACTGTTCGATTTGATTAGGAGTTGCAGTTTTTAGGACCGCATTCGTGTAGACCTCTTGGCCGTCGAACAGGCAACGCATCACGAGGGTGGATTGATCGTCACCAGTCTCCGGACAAAGATCTTCTTCGCTCGCCAAATGCAACGATTCGAATTCAGTTCCAAACAAGAGGCCAACGGCAAACGCCTTATCGCGATCCGACACTTTGCCGGCATATCCTTCGGCACTCGCTCCGCTCTTGTTCCAGAAATTGATAGCTGCATTGAAGCCAGTGCTGGTGATGGCGGTGGCGTCATCGTCGTCGGCTTCACTGTATTCCGCTTCACCTAAACGCTGATTGCGAGCACGTTCGTATTCAAGGACCTGCTCATCGAGAATGGGACCAAAGACGTGCACCACTGTGTACATTCGCCCACTGCGCTCTGTTTGAAACTTAAAACGCTGCTCGGCGTCGGCATCATAGTTAACCTCTGCCGGTTCAACTTTCGCCGGCACTCCCGATCGTTCGACAATACCGTCGATCGGCTCTTCGCCAGTTCTTTCTGCAATCTCCATTTCGTTTTCCTCCTCCACTAAAAAAAAGCCCGGCCTCTTTGTTTGAGACCGGGCTGCCTTACCAGGTGATTCCGCTGGGCGACCCAGACGGCTTAGTTGTTTCAAACGTAAACCTGCTACACGGTGTAGCTGGCCACGTCGTTAATCAAAGTGATCTCCAGGTCTTTGCCAGCGGCCAGATCGTAAAGCGGATTGATCGACAACTGGAGGGCCACCAGTCCATTCCGCGCCGGCAACTCGATCGACTTGAAAGGCGCTTTGTAAGCCTTGATGGCAATCTTGTGATTGTACGCCCCGGTACCACCAGCAATGACTCCACCAACAATGTCATTCGTGAAGATCAGATTTGTCTGACTCTTCAAATAAGCGCGCAGCGGATCGTTGCTCAATAAACGGACATTTGCAGAAATGTTGAAGGTCTGATCGCCGACCAGCAGTTCGCTCCGCACTTCACCGGTTGTTGGATCCGCGGTGGTTTGAAACACGGCCGCGCCTGGGCGAAAACCATCATCAGCCAGCAGCTGATTAAGGATCTCGACGCGCCACGAATTGAGCCGGTTTGGCGCTGTCGCCATATTGGTGACCGTAACGCCATTATCAAACTTCACCGTGCACTGCGATTGATAGAAGTAATGCAGGCCTGTGATGTCAGCGCCGGTTAACCCCGACGGTTCAACTTCTTTGCCAGACCCTTGCCAACCACCCGAGCCCAACAGTCGACCACGCCCTTCGCCTGACATCGCCAACTGCGCGCAACAAACGCCGGGATGCAACCGATCAATCGCGCTACCCACTTGTTCCACCCAGGAACGCGAAGGCAGTTGTCGCGAAGCTGTCAGGTCCAGCGTTGAGAAGACGTGTTGATAGACAGTTGGATTAGCGCCGGCGTCGGGTTGGGTAGTGACTACTTTGCCAAAGACGTCCAAAAGATCGCGCCCAATTTCCTGAGAACAGAGATCGAAATCGCGCGAGAAGGTTACGTCGAAGTCTGACAACCACTGCTCAGTAGCGCGCGGGTATCCTGTGGCGTAATCCTTGTTGTCCTGGACATTCGGCGACAGATTGGCGAGGTTGCGACCACGCGAGACAAACTGTTTGTAGTTTGCCGGTGTACCGACGGCAGGTGAAGTGCCATAGGCAGTCTCTTTCAACTTCGAGCGCCAAAACTTTGCTTGAGTTTCATGTTGTGGTGTAGGCATTGCTTCTCCTCAATTTCGATCATTTCGATCCACCTTTGGATCTACTTGACCCGCGCCAGTTAAACTTTGGTCTTACGTTGTGCCTTGTCTTTGGTGGCTTCCTCAGCAGCAGCCAAGCTGTCACCTGCTGGGAGCGCAGGCGTCTCGCCTGCCTGCTGCGCATCGGGATCCGCTGCGGCCTCATCAACATCTTCCTCTT
>QHXL01000514.1:4126-7580 GCA_003222935.1 Acidobacteriota bacterium | reverse complement strand
AGTGCTTTAATCAAACAAGCGGGGGTAAACCACCCTTCCTTACTTGTACTGTCCTGGCAGCTACTGGATACTTGGACCCTCAGCCTTTGCCGGTGAATCTCTACCCGCAAACAACAAGTAAGAATAAAGCGCGATCCCGGTGATTGCGCCGATGCCGTACTTGATGCGTGGGTTGATCGGAGCCGGTGAGATGAACCCCTCGATAATCGCGGCAATAACCAACAACAAGGCAACGCCAATCATTAAGCGCACGGCTTCCATGCCACGGGTCTTCATCGCATCGCCGCGTGACAGATCACCCGGCATGATCATCGCACTCCCAATTAACAGCCCGGCACCGCCCGCAATAAAGATGCATGAGAGTTCAACGACTCCATGGCCCACCATGAAAGTCACCAGGGCGTTACCAAATCCTGCCTTGTAAGTCAGCGCTAACACCGACGCGATATTTGCGCCATTGAAGGCCAGGTAGTAGACCGTGCCGAGGCCCAACATCGCTCCAAACGCGAAAGTCATGATCGTGACGCGAATGTTGTTCTGCATAATCATTGCAGCGCCGATTTGATTTTCATCGTTAAGACTTTCCCACCAATGTGTCTGCGTCTCGATATAGATTTCGCGGAAGGCGGGACTTACACCGACTAACTCGGAGAACTCGGGATCAAGTCTGGTCGCAACAAAACTAAAAACCGCAAAGATGGCGAAGATAGAAAATGAGAGTGCGGTGTAACGCCAGGTTCGTCGAAATGTGCGCGGAAGTTCTATCGCAAAAAATTCGCGAATTCTTTTTCCGCCCTGGGCATCAGCCCTATAGATCCGACCGTGCGCGCGAATCACCAGGCTGTTGAGATAATTGACCAGACGTGGATCTCGCGATTCTGCGCGGGCGATGGCCAGGTCAGAAGCAGTGCGACGATAGATACGACCGAGTTCACGAACTTCTTCGCGATTGAGGCGTCGCAACGAAGCTCGATCAAGTATATCGAGCAGCTCCTCGAGTCGTTGCCAGGCGTTCTTACGTTGTTTGATAAACCGGTCGGCAGGCACTCGGGAAAGATACCTTGGAGTGCGGGGACTTGTCACCGCTTTGTTATAGCGTGACGCCAAATTCGCGGACCTACGTGAACAAAGCGGTGATAAGTCCCCGCACTTCCAGGGAGCGGCGCTTTACAAAGAATCACTTCGCCTCGGATACTTCTCACCATGTCTCAACTGGTGGAATGTGTTCCCAACTTTAGTGAGGGCCGGCGTCCGGACATCGTTGCGCGCATCGCAGCAGCAATCGCTAAAGTCGACACTGCTTGCATCCCCTTCGTCGCTTCGCCCGAGCAAATTGTCAGTGCTGCTTTCAATGCAGTGTCAACGGCCTCCCAACTCATCGACATGACAACGCACCGGGGAGAACATCCGCGACTCGGCGCCACCGACGTCCTGCCTTTTGTTCCCGTCAAAGGTGTAACTATCGAAGAATGTGTGGCGCTGGCCCATGAAGCCGGACGTCGAATAGCCTCCGAGCTTTCGATCCCTGTCTACTTTTATGAACGCGCTGCCTTGCGGTCCAATCGAGTGAACCTTGAGGACGTTCGGCGTGGTGCACTTGAGCTTTTGCGTGAGCAGATTACTACGAACCCCGAGCGAGCTCCTGATGTTGGACCAGCAGAAGTGCATGATACTGCCGGAGCAATCGCCGTCGGTGCGCGTCCTTTTTTGATCGCCTTTAACGTCGTTCTGCGAAGCACTGATATTCAAGTTGCGCGCCAGGTTGCAAAGGCGATCAGGGCAAGAAGTGGCGGTCTGCCGTTCTTGAAAGCACTAGGTTTTCAATTGCACACACGTAGTCTCGTTCAGGTTTCAATGAACCTCGTTAACTATGAGGCCACTGGAATGACCGAGGCTTACCGGGCGGTGCAAGGAGAAGCTGCGAAGGTAGGAGTTGAAATAGCGAATGCCGAAATTGTTGGCCTGGTACCGCGAAATGCTTTGGATCGAGACGCCGAGTACTTTCCAAAACTCGAGAAATTTTCAGAAGCTAAGATTTTAGAAAACCAGATAGAAGCTTGTAGCGAGACAGACCAACCACAAGGCGCTAAGGGGCCCGAATCATTGGAAGAGTTTACTAGTTAAGACGCGACAAACTGGAGAGGCTCGTGCAAATAGTACAAGTCGGGAAGGGCGGTTTACCCCCGTTGGTCTAACTAAGAGTCACATCACCTTTCTGCTAGCGAGGACCAGCGGGGGTAAACCGCCCTTCCCGACTTGTACTATTTGCACGAGCCTCTTTTAACTGGACCTGACTTTTGCAAGAGGCGCTGAAAGTTGGGGGATATCAGGTTTTCGTTCCAAGATTAATGAAAGCTGCGCGGAGGCGAGAGTGTTGTTGCATGAGTCGCAGATAACGACTCTCATCAGCTGTCGCTTTAGCACTTACAATCTTACCAAGTAGTTTTAGATCACCATCGGGCCAGTTACTTATGTCATTAATCAACAAGAGGGCTGAAGCCAGGTCGGCGAGTCGGTCTGTCTTATTATTAAGATGGCCCACTTCTGGAAGTTCACCAATCCTTGCGAGTGCGTGGGCACGCATTCGGCTCGCATCTCCAGAAAAACTCTTCACCATTAATCGCTGCAACGCGAAACCTATGTTGCGCAGCTGGAAGTGATCCCAGTCACCGCGCTTGCTTTCGTCTACCTCCAGGATCATTGGCGACGCCGCGAGACGACGTAAGACGGACGCTGAGGTTCGATAGTTCTTGCGAGATTGGATCTTCGTTTCTTCGCTTGCGGTTAGTTCCTGAATTGCGGTGCTGGTTGGTCGGAATCCAAGCTTCCGATAAAACCAGAACGCGCCGGAAGCGATTCCCTCTTCGTTTTCAAAACCGATTTGATAAGGGTCTAAAGTAAACGCGGTGACACCCGTGAGATGACTCATCACGTGGAGGATGCGCGCATAAAGCCATGCCGTTTCACCGGCGCGGAACGTGTAATAAAGATTGAAGCCGCTTTCCATTCGGTCGAAGAGTGATAGACCTTCGAAGTAGCCTATCGGCACTCCGTTTTTGTAGATCATTGCCGCATGATACGCACGCAACGGCAGACGCTTGCCGGGCGGCAGGGGTATGACAAATAGATAGACGCCTCGGCCAATGGAAATTCGAACTACAGATTTGGGATCACCATTGGTGAAGCCATAGAGTTCACGGTACCGAACCGTCGACGCAGTGCGCGCCATGTCAATCGCCGCCTGACCCTGACTCACCGGCAACTTTTCCCCCGCTGGCGCAGGCTTCATTAATTCTTCTTTAACCTTCACTTCACGTCGCTGGATCATTGGAGCGTCGTGATAGAAGTAATCTTCAACCGGCAGTCGCAACCCGGTGCGCGAATCGCGGTAAGGAAAACGCCACTCGACGTAGAGTTGTTGGCCGTTATACATCGCGGCCTTTTCAGACTCGGA
>QHXL01000514.1:1233-4103 GCA_003222935.1 Acidobacteriota bacterium | reverse complement strand
CTCGGAACGCTTGAGACTGTCAATTCGGTCGAGCAGCCAGCTTAGTTCCAGTTGCTTCCCGCGAGCCTTGCCAAGCCACTCGAGATACGGAACGTTTGCTTCAACGAGTGAGTCTTCCTCCAGCAGTGGGATGAACTTGGGCCAGAGGTCTGCAAGCCTGTACTCATTCTCTAACCACTCCCAGTAGACACTTATTCGCTTAGGTTGCTGCTGTCTCAACCACTGCACTATTTGATAACTAAAAGTGTCGGTAACTGAAGTGCCGGCGATTCCCGAGACGTCCGGGTGGCCCAGCGGCGTTATATCCACTTCCTGTTCCAGTCGGGAGACTCGCGAAGGAATGACTCGGAGTGCCGCGTCCGCCATTTTGCGAACTGAACTGTTATGTGGATGAGCCCGGACGAAAAGCAGAAGTTCGTGCAGACGTATCAACGACTGAGCATCGTCGACCTTGCTGAGTGAGATTCTCTTTAGGAGTTGCTCAATTTGTAGTGCAGGTTTTGGCCCAAAGTTGGTTTTGAGTTCGTCGAGTTGGTCAAGAAGCGTTTTGAGGGTCGTAGGCATGAAGGTGTGTTATGCACGACGAATGAATTTCGCCGCGATCCAGCCGACGAGCACCAGGGCGGAAAGAATGATCCAATTGTAACGATCGCCGTAGGTCACACCCGGGTAATGATTGCTGATCATGATCAAGACCACCGGCACGGCAAGAAATGTGTTTTGTTTCGACCGAAGTTTCGCCTGTGCAGACAACCTATCGTCAGGCTTACGACCTTCCTTGAGTGCCGCGATCATCTTTCGTTGTGCAGGCAGAATCCGCTGCCAAACATTTGCAGCCATGATCGTTCCAAACACCGCGCCAACGTGTAGATAGGCCGCCCGCGCACTGAACACGCGCGTCAGTCCGAAAGTCAGACCAACAATCAGAATATAGGCTACAACTGCAAACGCCTTTTCGTTACGACCCAACGGCGACAGCATCAACAAGTCGTACACAACCCAACCAGCGATAATCACCCCGATGCCAATCCCGACAGCCATTCCGAGACTCAACTCACGCACATCCGCATCGATTAGTGCGCCGCCGCCGAGGTAATAGACAACGACCAGCAGTGCAAAGCCGCTCAGCCATGTCGTTCCCGCTTCCCACTTAAACCAATGAAGTGTGCGCGAAACAAGATCCGGTACCTTACGTTTTTCAACTACGTAGAAACCGCCGCTATGAACCATCCATAACTGCGCCGGGGTTCCCGTGTTGGCCGCGGCTTTCTCTTCTTCACTTAAACGAGCGTCGAGCCAGGTAAAGTAATACGTTGTGCCTACCCACATGATGCCGGCAAACACGTGAATCCAACGCAGGATCAGATTGAGCCATTCACTGATGGTAGGGTCGAGATACATGTTTAGTGTTCTTGGTGCTTTGAACTTTGCGTTTTGTAGCTGAGCGAAGGGCTTAACTGCCGCGATACGTCGAGTATCCGTAAGGGCTTATTAGCAAAGGAACATGATAGTGCTGCGATGCATCTTCAACTTTAAATACGACAGTTACCTGCGGATAGAAACCGTTAAGACTTAAAGCGGAGAAGTATGGTTCGGTATCAAACACCAGGCGATAGACACCATCTGCCACGGGTTGCGAGACCAAAAAGAAAGGTTTTACTCGTCCGTCAGTGTCGGTCCATGCGTGACTAAGTTCCGTCCAGCTTTCATCGGTGTTCTGTACTTCGAGACAAACAGCTACTCCGCTCGCCGGCGCACCGCGGGACGTGTCGAGAATATGCGTTGAGATGGTGCTCATTTTGGATGATGAGTATCTGATCAAATCGCCTTTTTGCAAAGACCAAAGCCACCTTCTCCAGAACCTCTAATGAAGTCCAAGTGGAATCGTTCGTGTTACTTAGTGTGGTTTAGTTGGATCGTTTCCTCAGCCCGCAAAAGAACGATCCACGAAGTCACACGAACGAACACCAACGAAATCTTTGTTCAGAGAGTCTTCTGGTTTGTAGTGATTTCGTTCCCAAGCCAGGATGACTTTGCGCACGTCACGACAAACTGTCTAGCAACTTCATCAATCTAATCTCCGTAATCTTTGCTTGCTCAGCTGCCGCGACTCGCAACTCGTCGTTCGGGATGTTTCCAATCCTGGATTTCAAGATCGCCAACATCTCTTCCGATGATTTACCGGTGGCACAGACGATAAAGATGTAGCCAAATTTCTCTTCGTACTCACGATTCAACCGCGCTAACTCGCTAATAGTCGAGACGGCGGCACTCGCAATTCCTGATTGTTCCTGGCTTGACCATGACTGGGATTGATTTGAAACCTCTGCTGCAGCTTTCTTTTCGCCAATCTTTGGATGGCTACGAAATGCCTCGAGCCAGTCGGCACTTTCAACACTCCACCATAGGTCAGTTGCTCTCGCGCACAACTCTTCCGGGCTTGCAAAAGGTCTCGACGTGGCCATCCGTTTGGCCCAGGTGTGCGAGCCGCAACACTTCAAGAACTCCGCAGTGGCATCGGGTTCGGGCAGTTCGTTTAGTCGACTCAATTGATCCATTGGGATGGGCTTAACTCACAAAAACCCGACGCTACCGCGATTACGGTACTGACCCTTACTCTTAAGCCAACGTTCCGTACACGCGCAATCGACTTACTCCGCCATCAGGAAAAATATTGAACCGTAGATGCGAAACGACGCCTGCATCGAGCAACTCCTGATCGAAGTAGTGTCGCGTATGTGCTTGCAACTTTGTTCGGGCCAGTACGTTGTTCCAGGGCACTGACAGGTCAGTCAAACTTTCCGGGTCGAGTCCTTCGGCATTACAAGCCTCCAATGAGCAACTCTCGGGAAAGTTTCCTTTGAAGTGCG
>QHXL01000514.1:508-1160 GCA_003222935.1 Acidobacteriota bacterium | reverse complement strand
TTTAATGATGGCCCAATCGTGGCCGGGACCTCGACGTCGTTTCGTTTCCCAGCCATCGCTCATATTGGCGGCCCGGCCTGGCATGATCAGGTTATGACGATGTCCGAAAAACATATCGCTGCACGACAAAACAAGCGCGCCATTCTCAACTGCAGCCAGGTCGACATACCCGCCAAGTCGTCGCAGTTTCTCCCAGTCGGGCGAGACCTCACCATAGACGCGCAGCCGCGCAACCCCGCCGTCCGGATAAATCTTGAAACGAAGATGGGTAACCCGGTTTTCGTACTCGATCGGAAACGGATTTTGCGAGTCTCCTGCAAGCTGAATCTGGGGAAGGATGGGAACCCAGTTTACAGATTCAGCAGTTAGCTCTTCCTCGGTCGGCAAACCGTCAATCGTCGTTGCCTCGAGCGAACAGTGTTCGGGATAGTTACCGCGGAAGAAACTCGTATCGACAACCACGCCTCTAATAATTCCAGGCAGGCCTAGTCTCAGAATGCACCAGTCGAAACCAGGTGTGCGACGCCGGCGACTTTCCCAACCATCCATCCACTTACCACGATCGGTGTATTTGCCTTCGATGAATATTGGAGCTGATGCCTTTACCAGGTTCTCTTTTTCGGCGAAGAAATCATCGTTTGTGACGAGAACG
>QHXL01000514.1:0-477 GCA_003222935.1 Acidobacteriota bacterium | reverse complement strand
ATCTATTAGCTCAGTAAAGTCCATCAGTTAACCTTCCGGGTAAAATACAAAAATTGTGCAGCCGGTTTTGATTGCGGCACATGAGAAGAGCCGTGGTTACTTCTCTTTCATCAAAAGAAACTCTCCAACAGGAACATTCGCAACTTTGCCGTCATCATATATCTTTCTGCCCCGAAGAAAAGTCTTTTGCACAACTCCGATCAAGTGCTCATTGTTGTAAGGACTAATTTTATGACGATGTAACAACGACGACTTATCAACGATGAACTGCTCTTCAGGTTTCCAAACGACGAAATCCGCATCGAACCCAACTGCTATCGTTCCCTTGCTCTTCTGCAATCCAACTTGTTTTGCTGGTCCGCTGCAATGCCACCTGGGTAAATGATGAAAAGAGAAGGCGCGTTTACTAGCCTCGGTCCAGATCACAGGTAGCCGGAGTTGTAACGATGCGATGCCTCCCCATGCGTTTAGAAAGTC
>QHXL01000145.1 GCA_003222935.1 Acidobacteriota bacterium | reverse complement strand
TGGAACGATGACGATTACCCGTGCCGGATTATTTCTGACACTGATCGCCGGTTTAGGTGTGTTCAGCTTATTTGGCGACAGGCGAATAACTAAGTCTAATGCAGCAGAGAATTTATTCCAGCGCGGTACCAGTACTGGAGTTTTCGATGTGCGTGCATTCGGCGCGAAGGGCGACGGGAAGACACTTGACTCTCCCGCTATCAACAAGGCCATCGATGCCGCGGTCGCAGCAGGTGGAGGCACTGTCCGCTTCCCGGCTGGAACTTATCGAAGTTTTTCGATTCGATTAAAGAGCAATGTCGCACTCTATCTTGATCAGGGCTCAACCATTCTCGCCGCTGACCCTGGTGACGGCGACGGCAAGTATGACGATCCCGAACCGAACGCGTGGGATCAATATCAAGACTTCGGTCATAGCCACTGGCGGAACAGTTTAATTTGGGGTGAGAACCTGGAAAACATTTCTATTCTTGGTCCAGGACGCATCTGGGGAAAGGGGCTGGTTCGCAGTGGCGGTCAATCACGCTCAAAGGAAGAGAACGACGCACGGGCTAAAGCCCCGCCGGATCCTCGGGCCGGTCCTTTCGGCTATCCGAATGCGCGTGACGCCGTCGAGAAGGGTTGGGGTAACAAAGCGATTAGTCTGAAACTTTGTCGTAACGTGATCATTCGCGATGTTTCGCTTCTTCACGCTGGACATTTTGCGATTCTCGCCACCGGCGTCGACAACCTGACAATCGATAATCTCAAGATCGACACTAACCGCGATGGCATTGATGTCGATGCATGCAAGAACGTGCGGATTTCAAATTGCACCGTGAACTCGCCGTTCGACGACGGCATTTGTCCGAAGAGTTCGTTCGCACTCGGTTACGCGAGAGTGACGGAGAACGTGACAATCACGAATTGCCAGGTTAGTGGCTACGACGAAGGTACGCTGTTGGACGGAACTTATAAGCGTGACTTCCGAAATGCTAACGGACAGTTCAGTCCAACCGGTCGCATAAAATTTGGCACTGAGTCGAATGGCGGTTTCAAAAATATTACGGTTTCGAATTGTGTATTTGATTACTCGCGCGGACTGGCTCTCGAAGCTGTCGATGGAGCATTGCTTGAAGATGTCAGCATTTCAAACATCACGATGCGTGACATTAGTAATTCACCGATCTTTGTCCGGTTAGGTGCGCGCTCGAGAGGTCCTAAGGAATCAACTGCTGTCGGCGCGATCCGGCGAGTAACCATTAGCGACATCGTCGTCTACAACGCTGATCCGAAGTATGCATCAATCATCAGCGGTATCCCGGGTCACCCGATTGAAGACCTGCGTTTGAATAACATTCGAGTCTACTCAAAAGGTGGCGGCACTCGGGAACAGGCCGCGCTTGATCCACCTGAAAAGGAAGACACGTACCCTGAGCCGACGATGTTTGGAGAAATGCCCGCCTACGGATTCTTCATCCGACATGTAAAGGGTCTGCAGTTGCGCGACGTCGAAGTCAGCTACCTGCGAGAGGATATGAGACCCGCATTTTGGTTGAATGATGTGATTGGAGTAGATTTTCTGCATGTAAAAGGCCAACACGCCGGGGACGTCCCGACATTTCTGCTCAAGAGTATTAGTGATGTCAGCGCTAATCAATCCTGGCCCATGCCTGAGATGCGCCTCGAAAAAGTTGAGCTGAAAAGGTACTGAGGCTTACTAGTTGCAAATCCGATTGCATCAAGTCCTCGTATAGAGATTATGAGTCGCAAATGGCAAAATCCCACCCACCGTGGGGTGGGATTCGAGCCATTTCAAATAGCCGCCTGACTTCCTGCGACCGTTATTGATGGAGTAATTCTTCCTTCCAGTAGTAGAATCCCTTCATGCTTTATCGCTAACACGTTAGCGACAACAATCTGAAAAGTGACCGCGACGGGCCGGGCCCCAAGCTCGAAAGCTTCAAATAGAAGTATGAAGCCCAGCCATCGACCTCGTGTCAGCCTATTCCTTTCCTATTCCCATGGGATTGGGTGTGTTGTCACTTTTCTTCCTGCATCCTTTTCTCCTCAACCCAGATCGATACCCATCGCAATAGTCATATGAAACCCTTTCGTTCAATAGTTCCTCAAATTTTATTGCCCGTCGTCGTGTCGGTCGTCGCGGTATTCACTGTCTTCAGCCTTATCGAATTCAATATTTTCAAACAAAGAGAGACGCTAAAGCTTTTGTTGATGCTCGTGACACTCTTAATTGTTTTGTACATCGTGCTACGGCTTTTGATCGTTCGACGCCTCTCTTCCCTGAAATCCTGGCTTGAAAGTTCACCACCCGATAGTTCACCACCTCGTTTTAGCTACTCCGCTGAGTTTGATTCGTTAACTGCGGCTTTTGTGAAGTCGTCAGTTCACCTACGAGACAAGCGTGAGGAACTACAACGTGAACTTGCCCGGTTGCTTCAATTGAATGCGAAGCTACAGGAGAAAGTTGCAGAGCAAGAGCAAGCAGCGTCAGCTTTACGTGAAACAGAGACTCGCTTTCGACAGTTGACTGAAAATATCGACGACGTGTTGTGGCTTATGACCCCGGACTACGGCAAGGTGCTTTACGTCAGTCCTGCCTACGAACGAGTCTGGGGTCGCTCGACGGCGAGTCTGCACGACGAGCCCTACTCCTTTCTAGATGCCGTTCATCCTGAAGATCGGGATTGGGTTGCACGTCGGATTATTGCTGAACGGTCCAACGGCTTCAGCCTGGAGTACCGAATTATCCGCGATGGAACGATTCGATGGATTTCGGATCGCGCGTTTCCAGTAAAGAATGCAGATGGTAAAGTCGAACGTATTGCAGGAATTGCCAAAGACGTAACCGAGCGCAAAAAAGCGCAGGAAGAACTTCAGAAATACGCCGGACAGGTTCGCGACCTCTATAACAATGCTCCGTGTGGCTACCACTCACTCGATAGCAACGGAGTTTTCGTTCAGATCAACGACACGGAGCTTGAGTGGTTGGGTTACACACGAGACGAGGTGGTTGGCAAGCTCAGATTCAGTGATGTAGTCGCTCCTGAACAACGCGATTATTTTGAGGAGAAGTATGACCTTTTTAGATCGCTGGGATCAGTGAAGGACGTCGAGTATCAACTGGTTTCGAAGGATGGTACGAGCCGGAACATATTGCTAAGCGCTACGTCTTCAAAAGACTCACAGGGAAACTTTGTGATGAGTCGCGCGACTGCTTACGACATTACTGATCGACGTCGGGCAGAGAATCTTGTCGCGCGCTCTGAAGAGAAGTTTGCGCGCGCATTCAGATCCAGTCCGGTCGGCCTCGCAGTGACGACTCATGACGAAGGTACGTTTATCGAAGTCAACCAGGCGGCAATGTCGTTCCTCGGTTACTCAAAGAAGCAGGAGCTGATTGGTAAATCGACGATCGAACTGAATATGTGGCTCGATCTGGATGAGCGTCAGAAAATGCGGAACGAACTGGCGGAGTATGGTTCAGTACGCAGTCGCGAGTTGCACTTTCGCAAAAAACAAGGAGAGGTCGTCGTTTGCGAATATTCCGCGGAACAAATTGAAGTCGACGGCGAGCCTTGCATCCTCTCGGTATTGTTAGACATTACCACGCGGCGCCAGGTTGAATTGGCCTTCAAGGCAAATGAAGAATTACTCCGACTGTTTGTCAAACACACACCGGCGGCAATCGCGATGTTTGATAACGATATGCGTTATCTCCAGGTTAGCGATCGCTTTCTCACTGACTATCACCTTGAAGGGCAAGAAATAATTGGAAAGCGTCACTACGACCTTTTCCCAAACATACCCGACCGATGGAAACAGGTGCATCGACGTATTCTGAACGGTGCAATTGAAAGCAGTGCTGAGGATCCTTACATCGAACCTGATGGCAGCCAGGGCTGGTTGCAATGGGAGAGTCTGCCCTGGCGAAAAGCGGACGGCAGTGTAGGCGGGTTAATTCTATTTACCCAGGTGATCACGGAACGCAAACGTGCCGAACAGGCGCTGCGCTCTTCAGAAGAGCGATTCGCGAAGATTTTTAACTTGAGTCCATACCGAATGGGGATTGTCAGAATGTCAGACGGTGTGATTCTCGCCGTCAATGATTGTTGGATCAGGGAGACCGGTTACTCTCGCGACGAAACAGTCAACCAGGTTCTCTATGACGTCGATGCCTGGTTGGATGAAGAAGATCGGAACCGCATTCGAGATGTTATCAAGGAACGTCAGCCGGTTCGCTCTCTGGAATTTGTTATCAAGACAAAAGACGGCAATAGACGCTTTGTACTTGCCTCTGCCGCCCTCGTCGATTTCGACGGTGAACCGTGTTATCTCTGGGCAGCCAACGATATGACGGAGCGCAGGTCGGTTGAGGTAGAGAAGCGCAACCTCATTCACGACCTCGGCGAGAGGGTAAAAGAACTCACTGCACTCCACCAGACCGCTCGCATCCTGCAGGACGAAAGCAAGAGTGTGACAGAACTCTTGCAGAATATCGTCTCCTTGCTTCCGGCAGCCTGGCAGTATCCGGAAGTTGCTGCAGCCCGTATTAAATTTGGCGACATGGAGTTCATTACGCCTTCCTTTCAGTCAACTACCTGGTCACAAAAGGTCGAGTTTTCGGCGGCCAACATAAAAGGTGAAGTTGAAGTGGTGTATTTGGAAGCGGGTCAATCTTCGCCAACAACCCCCTTCATGCCCGAGGAGCAGAACCTCCTCAACTCGGTCGCGGAAATGATTAGCTCGGGGCTGACGCGACGCTACGCGCAGGAAGCGTTGCAGCAAAGTGAAGAAGCTTTTCGAACACTAACTGAGACTGCGTCCGCTGGTATCTATATTTATAGAGACGCAAAGTTTGTTTACGTGAATCCGACTGCCGAACAGTTGACGGGATATTCTCGTGATGAACTCCTGGGGATGAACCTTTACGCTCTTATTCATCCATCGTTTCGTCAGCGGGTTCAGGAGCGAGTAGAGCAACGAGACCTGGGCTCAAACATTCTTTCGCGTCACGAAGACAAAATTCTAACCAAGGATGGCGAAGAGCGATGGATGGACGTTAGCGCCGCGCGCACTATGTTTCGTGGCGAGCAAGCGGTGCTCGCAACAACATTCGACATTACATCTCGTAAGCGTGCTGAAGAAGACTTACAACAAAGTGAGGAGCGCTATCGCACCTTGTTTGAAACGGCGCCCGACGCCGTGGGAGTTTTCGATTCGGATTTGAATCTGATCATGACGAATGAACGGGGAGCCACACTATTCGGATTTAACGAGGCACAGGATCTGACTGGTTCCAGCTTCTACGATTTTGTCGCTCTCGAAGACCGTCAGCGTGTTCAGTTATTGCTAGAAAATATGAAGAGAAGTGGCAATTTGGCGGTTTTTGAGTATACCGCTATGCGTCGGGATAAAACGCGGTTCGACATCGAAATTCGGGCCACATTGATCCCGAATCTCGATGATGAATCTCCATCTGTTCTGACGGTGCAGACCGACATCACCGAACGCAAGCGTGCGGAGCGTGCACTGAAAGTGTCCGAAGAACAACTGCGGGCGCTGTCGGCGAAAATGCATTCAACTCGCGAAGAGGAAGGCACTCGCATCGCTCGGGAAATACACGACGAACTCGGTGGTGCACTAACTGGTCTTAAGTGGGATCTCGAAGGGATCGAGACACGATTGATGACCGCGAACGGTGACCCGACACTGTCCGATGTTCGGAAACGTATCGGCACGATGACCGGACTCATTGAGTCGACCATAAATACCGTAAGGCGTATCTCTTCAGAACTGCGCCCAGGTGTACTCGACGATCTGGGACTCGTTGCCGCTATTGAGTGGCAGGCGCAACAGTTTCAGAAGCGGACGGGCGTCTTCGTTCATTGGACCACCGATCTTGAAAGTGCTCGGGTTACACTTGAAGGTGCTACTGCTGTGTTTCGAATTTTTCAGGAAGTGCTGACAAACGTACTTCGTCACTCGCATGCCAATAATATTTATGTCAAGCTCTGGGAAGTTGACGATCTTTTGCAGCTAGAGGTAAAGGACGACGGCCGCGGTATTACCGACGACGAGCAGCGAAACACCCGTTCCCTTGGTCTATTGGGAATGAAAGAGCGAGCGTTGCTAGTTGGTGGCGGCGTGAAAATCTCCGGCTCAAGAGGGGAAGGCACCACGGTCGTGGTTCGCATTCCGTTGAGTACAGGTTCCGAAGAGTCGATTGCATAGGATACTGACCATTGACGATCACGAGGTTGTGCGCGACGGCGTAAAGGGGCTCTTCGCGTCCGATGTTGCGGAATTCGGCGATGCGCGCAGTGGCTCCGAAGCAGTTAATCTGATTCGCGAAAGAGACTGGGACATCGCGATCCTCGATATTTCGTTGTCGGGTCGGAGTGGACTCGAGGTCTTAAAAGAAATCAAACAAATGAAACCGAAGCTGCCGGTGTTAATGCTAAGTATGCACGCTGAGGATCAGTATGCGATGCGCGCTTTCAAGGCAGGCGCCTCGGGTTACATAAGCAAGGCAAGTTCGCGCGACGACTTGCGCGATGCTGTTTTGAAGGTCATCAAAGGCGGTCGATACATTAGTCCTTCAATGGCCGAAAGGATGGTCTTCGACTTAAGTTCGTCCGAAAAGCTGCCTCACGAACAACTCTCGGATCGCGAACTGGAAGTACTCTGCCTGATTGCTTCGGGCCGAACAGTAGGCGAAATCGCCGGGTCGCTTAGCCTGAGCGACAAGACGATCAGCACATATCGACGTCGGATCCTGGATAAAATGCAAATGAGTACAAACGCTGAACTAACTCACTACGCGATTAAGAATGGTCTGGTTGAGTAGACTGGACTCCACCGGCTTGACGAGGGTGGTCCCTCGATTTCGACCTACAAGCACAAACGACCCTCATCGTTTGGAACTAAGCGTCCACGACCTCCCAAGTTCGATGACATAGGTAGAAATTGAAATACGACCGGCGTAAAACCGGTGGTGTCCAAGGACGCTCAAAGCTGAATGTTCTAGGTCGAAAGTGAAGTATCACCCGCGTAAATGCGCTGGTGTCGAGACCTGAGGCTCTCCTGCGTGTAGTCGAAATCACTACAGCCACTCAATATTTCCCCGACGAATTAATCATTATTAGACTGATACCCACCTCCCGAATCGAACTGTATCTTCCCACTCAAGGTCCCATTCCAGTGAAGTGTGCGTAGGAAGGATCAAACAACACGAGGTGTTTTTTGACTTTCTCGACCTCGACGTCACCCCCACGTCGAGGTCGCTTCCCAGAAAAGAGTTGCTCCACTCGGCATCACTAATCTGAATGTTGTAATCGCAAGCCAGGTGCGTGAAACAACTCCCCGAATAACCTGGTAAACGATCAACCGCGCGTAATCGGAGTCAATGAACTGAATGTGGCCCATCACCCATATTGGAGACGAGATTAGCCGAAGCAAGTGGAACAATCTTAAGGTTTTGATTGTCGACGATTCCCCTGGCTTACGACTGAGATTGGCAGACATGCTCAAAACCGTCGCTGGTCTAACTGTCGTTGGGCTAGCACATGGTGTTGCTGATGCTTACCGAGCAATTCACGAACTGAGTCCCAATCTGGTAGTACTCGATCTGCAACTAAGCGATGGCAACGGCATCGAGGTACTTCAGGCGACAAAGAGAGTCAATCCTTCAATCAGGTTTGTCATCTTCACCAATCAATCCGATTCGCAGTACAGGCAGCGTTGTGCCGAATTAGGCGCCGACTATTTCCTTTGTAAGTCAACGGAAGCCAAGTCGTTACTAATGCTCATTGAAGGCTTGGTAAGTAAGCAATGACCCGACCCGAAGAAAAAAAGCAGGAACCCAGCCGCGAAAACGTTAAGCGGTCGTTACAACCCACAAAAGCAAAGTTGCCTTTGCGAATCGCAAACAATGACGCCGAAGAGATTCAAGATGCATTTCTAGCGCTGATTCGTGAACAGGACAGTCTCAGGAAGAGCGAAATTCTTTACCGCGACTTTTTTGAAAATAATAAAGACGCGATGTATGTGCACGACCTGAGTGGAAGTTATCTCATGGTCAACAAAGCAGGCGAGGATCTTCTCGGTTACTCACGCGAAGAGATCCTGGGCAAGACGGTGTTTGATGTTGTGCCGCATTCGCAGTTTGAACAAATTGGTGAAAGTCTAAAGCAGAAACTAGCAGACCACGCCCAGACGATCTACGAGGTTGACGCCATTCGAAAAGACGGAACTCGCGTTCCCGTGGAAGTCAGTAGTCGATTGGTCTATGAGAACGGAATCCCCGTTGGTGTCCAGGGTACGGCGCGAGATCTCTCGGAACGTCGGAATGCTGAAGTTGCTGTGCGGGAGAGCGAAGAACGCTTTCGCAATTTGTTTGAAAACGCTCGCGATACAGTGTTCACCTGTGATCTTGAAGGTAATTTCACCTCCCTGAACGCGGCCGGTGAGCTGCTCACAGAATTTACTCGTGCCGAGGCGTTGAAGTCGAACTTCACACGAGTCGTGGCTCCGGAATACTTGCCGGTTGCGAAGAAGATGTTGACGCAAAAAGCATCCGGCGACGTCGCGACTGCTTACGAACTTGAAATTATCTCGAAGGGCGGACGCCGCGTACTGATCGAGATTAGTTCGCGCACGTTGTTTGAAGGCGGTAAGGCAATTGGAGTTCAAGGCAGTGCGCGAGACATCACTGCACGTAAACGTCATGAAGACGCGCTGCGAACATCGGAAGAACAATACCGCAGTTTGTTTGAGAGCAACCCACAACCGATGTGGGTTTACGATCTGAAGACGTTGGCGTTTCTAGCGGTAAATGAAGCCGCCGTCAAACACTATGGATATTCTCACGACCGCTTCCTTTCGACGACAGTCGATGCGATTCACCTGCACGCGGATGTTCCGCTTATTGCCGAACTGAAAAAAATTGATGGACTGTGTCAGCTTGGTGAATGGTTACACCGCAAGTCCGATGGTGAAACAATTAACGTGGAGCTGACGGCGAACGTCATCGACTTTGCAAATCGGAAAGCCGGCCTCGTCCTGGTTAACGACGTGACCGAGCACAAGAAAGCCCAGCGGGCGCTTTACAACAGTCAGATGCAGCTGCAGCAGTCGCAAAAACTTGAAGCGATTGGTCAACTGGCTGGCGGAGTGGCGCACGATTTCAATAACCTGTTAACCGCAATCGGTGGATACAGCGATCTCACCTTGCGTCGTTTACCAGAAGATGACCCTCTTCGCATCAATCTGATCGAAAT
>QHXL01000513.1:5313-5635 GCA_003222935.1 Acidobacteriota bacterium | reverse complement strand
CGAGCAAGCGCAACTCTCTGCTGTTCGCCTCCCGATAATTCAAGAGGCTTGTGATGCAGTTTATCTTCTAATCCGAGGAGTTTGAGCACTTGTCGACGGCGCTCCGGGTCCTCACCGCCATTGCCATGAATTCGCTCCGCTAGTCGGAGATTTCCTTCGGCGGTTAGTGTCGGAAAAAGATTGAATCTCTGGAAAACAAAGCCGATTTTCTTGCGCCGAACCGTTGTCCTCTGGGCGTCAGAGGCGGCAGTGATGTCTTCCCCATCAATAATGATTCGGCCACTCGTGGGTGTTAGAAGTCCACCGAGAAGGTGCAGCATCG
>QHXL01000513.1:0-5196 GCA_003222935.1 Acidobacteriota bacterium | reverse complement strand
CAGGTTTTCAGCTTGAAGGATTGTTCTCATTAAATGTCGTGCCTATTTGTGGAGCCGTTCGGCAAGCTTTCCCGGCTGGGTATAACGAATAGAGCGATAACAAGTCTTACATAAAAATGGGACGTCAGATCAGCGTCAGATGTTAATACATCTGCACGACTGAATCTACCGTCCACCATTCATCAGTGATTCGCAGTTACCTTCTTATTATTCTGAGCGTCAAGATCAACTTCGGGTAACTGCCACTTGTTCTGCAGTACAAAAGCCTCTGGTTTGTATTCTTTATTCAACTCAACGGATGCCGGATCTTGATAAGTTAAGCTCAGCTTGTACTGATCCTGCGGTCGGGTTAACTCAATCCGACCCGGTAGCGTCATCGTTACTTCGCTACCAATTGGCTTGTCGTTGAAGTACGACACATCCGTGATGATTTGTCCCTTTGTATCCAAAGTCTGCAAACGGCCCAAACGGATTTTGTCGACGCGGTCAAACCAGAATCTCCGCAGGACCTGTGTTTCACCATTCTTTGGTTCAGACAATTCCTCCAAAAGATAATAGCCCCGCATAACTCGAGCGCCTTTCTTTGCTTGCGGTCGAGTATCTGGCTCCTCTTGAAAGAACTCACTCAACGAGTAAATGTTGCCGCTATTCGGTTCGATCGATCGAATCAAAAAGGCATCGGTCAGGTGTTGCGGACGAAGATTCGAGAGCGCACTGACAGTCTCTTTTTCGGCTTTCTTCTTGTCGTTCTTGGTGTTTGTTTTGTCGGCGCTCTCGAGTCGTGGATAGACTGCGCTGTTAGTTCCTTTAACAAACCGCTTGTACTTCTCATCGCCCTGCAACACCGCAACCGCAAAGCGCTCGCCGTCAGACGCCATTTGAGCAATGTCCACGATAGTGAACGTAAGCGCCAGGTAGATCTTTCCCGGTCGCTGGAGGATTAGATTCCCATCCACTTGTTGGTATTTTTCGGCAATCCCTACGGAAGCAAAAGAGGTGTCTTCAAACTGAATATCCACCCTGCCATGAATCGCTTTCACCGAGGCAAGCCGGTTGATTTCCTGAATGAGAATGTCTTTTGTTGCAGTTCGGAGTGGCGTGAGCAGCTGCGGAACTGCAACCTTTTTATGTGTCCTAAATAAGTTACAACTAGACGTCGTGAAAGCTATCGACACGATGGAGAGCAACAATAGCGAGCGGGTAACGGCAACTCTGGCGTTGAGATACTTGAGCATTAATATGCCTTCAGGGCGCAAATGATACGTCAAACGCCAAAGGATCGCGAAATTGGCGCTCAACCTAACAAACCGAACTTTTTATTGTCAATCCAACAATCAAGTTCAAAATTCTCAATCAAGTTCGAGGGGCGGCTTGTCGAAACGGCCGCGCAATCGATTGATCGACTTTATTATCTCAGGTCTTTTTAACAACTTTCGTTCCAATGAATTTCTACCTGGAAAGTCGAGCAGCATGATGCCCAGCAAAATTGTCAGCAAACCCTGACCGGGCACACCCGGAAGCGACAAAACTATGCCCAGGGCAACGAGCAGAATTCCCAAAATGTTCTTACCAATAACCGCGAGCGCGTGCACAGCAGGCTTCGACCCCGACCAGAACTTTGTCTTGCGATTACTCTTAAAATGGTCTGCGGGAATTTTTACGAGAATAAATGAAACGATCGCGAGGTTCACGACGAACGTAACAACGAATAGCAGAACTCCGATGAGTGCTTTGGTCCACGTGAGGGAACTTACCGTCTCTGATAACCAATCAAACATCGTTGACAGAAGTTTTAGACCATTGCCTTGCGCTCTACGACGAGCGACTGAATTAGATCGTGGACAATCTCTCTAGCGGTGCCTTCAAGATGGAAGTTTGGGTCGTTTGCTACGTCCCAAAACTCATCCAACCCGCGCGCGCCGGCGCGTTCGAGTGCGAGTACCTGCACTAAAAGATCGATTACATCCGAAGCTTTCACCAACCTGGCTTCGAGGCTATCACGATTCTCGTAGTCTCTATGAAGTTCTCTGTAAAAGTTTTGTGTAGATAGTGGCCCAACAATATCAGCAAACGCCGACATCTCTGCCTCTTTACGCGATTCAGATCCAAAGTACGCAGCGGCTGTCCGCGGCATGTCGCCCACTCGAGCTTCGGCCCAATCGTGAAGCAATGCAATTCTCAACACCTTTTCACAATCGACCTCAACGCCTCTGTTACGCAATTCGTCCGCAAGTAACATCGCCGTGGTTGCAACTCCAAATGAGTGTGCAGCAACCGACTCGGTTCCATTGGGTAATCCTCGCAGTGTCCACCCGGTTCGATCGAGTCGTTTCAAACGTTGCAGCTCAATTAAAGTTGTACGCAAAGTGCTCATTGAGAGGCGTACTTTAGCACGAGTGATAGAGTTTGGTTTGTTATGGAGGTCTTGTGATGGTGATGTACTCACAAGAATACCCAACTGACCTACCTACAAGATGGATGCTCACAGCCGCAGCCGATCTCGGCAACACCGGCCTTTTCTGCTTCTTCGCAATACTCGCCGCAGTACTTGTCTTCACTTCCGACCATGCAGTCACAAGTAGGATGACCACACTTTTTTTGCTCCGCCATACCGTTACCTGCCTTCCCTCTTTTCTTCCTTGCTCGATTCTGTGGAGTTCCCGTTAATGCTAGAACTCGACAGGTTGACGGTCAAGCTTTCGGAAAGGGTGACCTTACGGTGTCGAGCGAACAATGATCGTGCGTTGTTTGTCGCCAACATTCAGCGTCAACGGTTTGTCTAATTGAAGAGGATGCGCCTCGCCGTCAACACTGATCTCAAGCTTTGAGACTGGTTGTACGTAAGGCAGTAGCATACGAGGAACCAGGTTTGTCGCCACCACTCTCCACGTCGACGGCGTACAGCGGATGCGTAATCCAGGACTGTCTGTTTCAAATGATTCGTTTGACGCAAGTGAGTCAGCCTTAAACAAACCTTCGCCACAGCGAACTCCAGCGCCGTCGTAGAAGGTGACAACTCCCGAGACGAATGCATACGAAACAGAACTCGAGTTTCGGACCACAAAACGCACGTTAGTAACCGGGGTGTCCTGGGCGCCGTTGATACCGGTGGTCAAAAGCCTGGCCTCTAAGACTGAAGCTCCAGCTGGGTCAAGTGCAACCGCCGATTCATTCAGTGAAACACGTCGTTCATTGATTGCTGAACTTTGCTGCGCAAAAACTGCGGGCGCAACAATCAGGACAAATAACGTAGCGAGTATTCTCATTGGAAGCGTCTCCCTCTTGTGATTAAGTAATTAGTCAACCGTCATCGCATACATGAACTGGTCGATCGTCTTGCCGTCCTTGGTCACGCTCTTTCTTAATCGACCTTCAAAACTATATCCAGCCTTTTCCAATACCCGAACAGAACCGGGATTCCATTCGAAGACATGCGCAAAGAGCCGGCAAAGGTCGTACGAGTTTAAAGCATACTGACTAACAGCAATCAATGCCTCGGTCGCGATCCCTCGACCCCAAAACTCTTCCGCCAACCAGTAACCAATCTCTGCTGATCGATAACCGACATCGTCCTGGAGTGAAAACCCGATGCCTCCGACAGCCTCGTCACCAACTGCAATCGCAAAGTTACTAACAGGTCGTGCACCCACAACGCTTTCAAGCCAACTCTGCGCATCGCCAATTGTATACGGATGTGGAAATCGATCTCGCAAATTGATCCAAACATTTCGGTTGTTTGCATGGCGAATGAGCGAATCTCGGTCGCTCCAACGCCAACCACGCAAGGTGCATGAGGTCAATTCGATTTCCATCATAGCGTCAGGCACTCAAAACTCGAATCGCGTTCCGGGTCAATCGCGGTAACACGGCCGCTCCCCGTGGTAGCACAAATCCGTTCTTCGACGGATCAATCTTCTCCAGTGCCTCAGCCAGATTGCCGGCGGGTATCATACGCATTTTCTTGACGTCATCTGGCGGTAATGCGGACACCAGAACGACTCTGTATCGCTCGGCTTTTGTTAACAGCGACCACGCCGTTTGCCCGTTCACTTCGTATTCGGTTCTCAATCTCTGTTCCAGTTCATTTGAACTGGAAGCATCGAACCACTTAAGAAAGTCAGTACGTCCCAGTCCATCGCGACATTCAGCCAACAACACTATGGAACCTCCATCTCCACAAGCAGAGGCTGCCATGTCGAGAGACTTATGCGCTTGAATCAGGTTGATGTCATGCGGGAAGCCGCCACAACTGACAATCACTACATCTCGCTTTTCAGGAATTTCCAACGAATGATCTCGCAAGTAGTTTTCGCAGGCTGCTCGATGCGCAAGTCGCCAATCGCCGCAAAAAACGCCCACAGCGCGTTTCTGTGCATCAACAATGGTGTTAACTCCAAAGGTAGGCGTAACCATGTTGGCCACACGCTCGCATTCTTCATGAACTCCGTTGCCATCCAGTAGGCCTGTTCCCACACCTTCCTTGCGCCCTCCCTTTTCGAAGTCGAGTGCAAGCATGTGTGTGCTTTCAATCGTCTTCGCGGAAGCAAGTCCCGGACAGATTGATTTCCGACCACCAGTGAAGCCTGCAAAGTAATGAAAACCAATACCGCCGATAAGAATGATCCGGGAAAACTCGAGGAGTGCTTTATTCACTTCCACCGGCACTCCTCGCTCGGTTGTGCCAAGCGATTTTAACTGTCCGGGATCGTAAGCATCGTGATTCAAGATTCGAACTCGCTGCACGATAAAAGGTGTCAGCAGTTCGACCTTCTCCTGTTCAGTTACTGGACGATGAATTCCTGTGGCAAAGATGATGGCAAGTTTGGCGGGTGCAACTCCTGTTTGGACCAGTCGTCGTACGAGCAGATTAACTATTTGAGCGCTGGCAGTGGCTCGGGTGGCGTCTGACACAACAATAAGAACTGAATCCTCAGAAGAAACCAATTCGTCCAAAGGCGGGGAGCCAATAGGATTATCAAAAGCGCCGCCGATCTCTACATCGGTCAGCGGAGTTTCTTTTAACTTATCGTTCGCAAGTACCGAGAACTTCCGGTCAAGATCAAAATTAAATGATGTCTTTCCGTATCGAAGTTCCATCTGATACCAACCATCATGCCTTCAGGAACATCACAGGCCGAAATTAACCATTGCCTTTTCGATAACATGTAACGACGCAAAATCCGTCTCACCAGCAGT
>QHXL01000512.1:2370-5005 GCA_003222935.1 Acidobacteriota bacterium | reverse complement strand
TTGAAAGGTGGCGTATTCTTGATGAGTTTTTTGCCGAACCATCAACCTTATTGCTAAGGAGGAATACGCCGTGGAGGAAGATAACTTAGTTGACTACCGGAATCCAGGAGTGCCCTTGCCGGTGGCGGATGCCTTAACAGAAGTGTTACGCCGGGGAGCCAGGGAGTTGTTACAGCAGGCGGTAGAAGCAGAAGTGGCAGTGGTGCTGGAGCAGCATGCAGCGCTGCAAGATGAACGTGGCCGGCAACGAGTAGTGCGCAATGGCTATCTGCCGGAGCGCACCATTCAAACCGGTATCGGAGAGGTGCCAGTGCGCGCGCCGCGGGTGCGTGACCGGGCGGGCGAGTTGAAGTTTAGCTCGAGTCTGCTGCCGCCTTATCTAAGACGCAGCCGCAGTGTGGAAGAGATGCTGCCCTGGCTCTATTTGAAGGGCTTGTCGAGCAGCGATTTTTCCGGTGCCTTAACAGCCTTACTGGGACCAGCCGCACCGGGCTTATCGGCGGCGACCATCAGCCGGTTGAAAGAAGTCTGGCGCTTGGAGTACGAGCAATGGCGCAAACGCAATTTGCAGGATAAGGAATATGTCTATATATGGGCCGATGGGATCTATTTTGGGGTGCGCTTGGAGGAGGCCCGCCAATGCATCCTGGTTTTAATTGGGGCCACTAAAGATGGGCGCAAAGAGTTGCTCGCAATGATCGATGGTTATCGGGAGTCGGAAGCGTCGTGGTATGAGTTACTGCTGGATCTAAAAGAACGAGGCCTGTCGGTGGAGCCCAAACTGGCCATCGGCGATGGTTCTTTGGGCTTTTGGAAAGCACTACCAAAGGTCTATAGCAGCACCCGCTCGCAACGTTGCTGGAAACACAAGACCGCCAACGTGCTCAACAAACTACCCCAAGGATTACAACCTAAAGCGAAAGCTGAGCTCCAGGAAATTTGGATGGCGGAAGATCGGGCGGCGGCTGAACAAGCCTGCGATCATTTCCTGCTGACTTATGAACTGAAGTATCCCAAAGCCTGCGAATGTCTGGCCAAAGATCGGGAAGCGTTACTGACCTTTTACGATTTCCCCGCAGTGCATTGGCAACACCTGCGCACCACCAATCCCATCGAATCAACCTTTGCTACCGTGCGGCTGCGGACCAATAAGACGCGCGGTTGCGTAGCACGTGGGGGCATGTTGGCCATGGTCTTTAAACTAACGAAAGTGGCAGAACAAAAGTGGTACAAGCTCAAAGGCGCTGACCTGCTGACGCAACTCATTCAGGGCGCCTCTTTCAAAGACGGAATCTTAGACAACACTCACAAGGTCGCCGCCTGATGTTCTGTCGTACACAACTTTTGACAAAAACTCAGCAGAGGTCGTGGTTTCGCCGCTTGCCCCCTTCCCTACTTGTACTAATCTAGTAAGGATCTGCTATTCCAACTTTTTCTGACCGGCGTCACATGACTCGACATCTTCTTCATTCAATTGTCCTTCTATGCGTCTTCTGTTCTTGTGGGTTATTCCAGCGAGTCTCCGGTCATGTACAAACTCACATCAGTGGCGTAGTTGTCGATTCGGATGGAGCCGTCATAGACAACGCGCAGATCGATCTACTCCACAACAAACAGATCATCAGAACAACAACCACAGACGCTGAGGGACGTTTTGTAATCGACGCCGCGCCCACAACGAACGTTTCTATCGAGGCACATCATTCAGGGTTTAATCCAGTAATCTTCGACATTACCTCGCAAACCCTGTTTCCACTACGCGTCGTCCTAACTCCCAGCTCACTCGCCGCCGAAGTAACAATCACTGCAACTCGAACGAAAACGCATCTCGACGAAACGGCCGCCAGCGTCACTCAACTAAACTCCTCCGACCTAAGCACAACTGCAGCAGTCACCCTTGACGACGCATTGCGTCAGATCGCCGGTTTTAGTTTGTTTCGACGCAGCGGGAGTCGTGCCTCTAATCCAACATCTCAAGGTGTTTCTTTGCGAGCGACGGGAGCAAGTGGCGCCAGCCGAGCCGTGGTTCTCGCCGACGGTGTTCCCTTGAACGATCCGTTCGGCGGTTGGATCTACTGGGATCGTGTTCCCAGGGAGTCGATCAGTCAGGTTGAGGTACTGCTTGGCGGCGCTTCGCATCTTTATGGAAGCGCGGCACTCGGAGGCGTGATTGATATTTCAACAAAGACCGCCGCGACTAATGCGGTTTCATTATCCGCCTCAGACGGCAATGAAAATTCTCCCAACGCCTCGTTGTTTGCCGCCGGACATAAAGATGGCTGGAGCGCGCGCATTGCCAGTGAGTTCTTTTCCACAGAAGGGTATGTGCTGGTCCCTTTAGACCAGCGAGGACTGGTAGACACTGCCGCAGGCACTCGTAACTCAACTAACAACCTGCGAATTGAAAAACGTTTGGGCGAAGACGGTCGAGTATTTGGAAGTGCATCCTTCTTCGGCGAAGCTCGAGAGAATGGAACGCCTTTGCAAACTAACGCCACGCATCTGCGACAGTTCGTGTTTGGTGGTTCATGGCAATCCGCGTTGACTGGTGCATTCTCCGTCAAAAGCTATGGTGGCACTCAGGTCTATGACCAAACTTTTTCGGCGATCAGCGCCGATAGAAACTCAGAAACGT
>QHXL01000512.1:0-2344 GCA_003222935.1 Acidobacteriota bacterium | reverse complement strand
TTTGGAGTGTCGCTACAGTGGTCGAAACTGATCGGTAGAAAACAAACTCTAGTCGGTGGATTTGAAGGTCGAGAAGTCCGCGGCGCCAGCGACGAAATTGTTTATACAAATGGTCGAGCCACGTCGTTCATCGGAGTCGGTGGTAAAGAACGAAGCGCTGGCGGCTACTTTGAAGACTTAATTCGCTTCAATTCAAAACTCTTTCTCAACCTGGGAGGTCGAGTCGATCACTGGCGAAACTTTGCCGCACTCTCCGCGAGTCGACCCATTACAGCACCGACCCCCACGAGCGTACTCGTTTTTCCCGATCGATCGGAAACAGCTTTCAGCCCGCATGCGTCCGTTGTTTACCGGATTAACGATCGCTTTACTGTCATGACTTCCATGTCGCGTGCTTTTCGAGCGCCAACGTTGAATGAACTTTATCGCTCGTTTCGAGTCGGTAATATCTTAACGTTGGCCAATGAGAATCTTCGCGCCGAACGATTAACGGGTGGTGAAGCGGGACTTCGATTCGCCAGCTCGAATGAACACGTCTCAGGTCGCAGCAGTTTCTTTTGGAACGACATAACTCGCCCGGTCGCCAACGTGACTCTGCTCACGACACCGAGCTTAATTACACGTCAACGGCAAAACCTGGGTCGCACGCGTTCGCGTGGTGTTGAACTACAAGGTGAGACAAACCTCAGCAGAAGTCTTAATCTCTCGGCGTCGTACTTGTTTGCGGATGCGACAGTTGTTGAGTTTCCGCCAAACACGATGCTGGAGG
This sequence comes from Acidobacteriota bacterium, assembly GCA_003222935.1. Classification (GTDB taxonomy): domain Bacteria; phylum Acidobacteriota; class Blastocatellia; order Pyrinomonadales; family Pyrinomonadaceae; genus PSRF01. Next base: position 1,575 of record QHXL01000512.1, on the reverse strand, counting down.
GGCTTCGCCTTCCGCAAGTGCCTCGACATCAGTTTACCTTTCAAGCGCGCTACGTTAATCCGTCGAGAATCACTGTCGGGTTACAAGGTCGGGCATCGAGTTCGCAATTTGACGACGACCTGAATCAAATTCGACTAGGCTCCTACTTCACGTTGGACGCGCATGTCTCGCGTCGGTTGAATCATCACCTTGAAGTCTTCGTTGCTTTTGAGAACGTCTTCAATCAAAGATACGAAGTTGGTAAAACTCCGGTGACCACATTAGGACCACCGATTCTCGCCCGGGGCGGAATCCGACTTCAGTTTGGGCAGTAGCACCACTGTTTAGAACATAAGGAGCTCATTAATGGATTTTCGCGTCATGCTCACAACACTCGGCGTTATCTTTCTCGCTGAGATGGGAGACAAAACTCAACTCGCCGCAATGACGATGGCAGCCCAAACAAAGAAGCCCTGGGCAGTCTTTATCGGAGCGAGCGTTGCACTCGCCGCCGTTTCAGCGTTGGGAATACTGGTGGGTAGCGTGGTCGGAGATTACGTTCCGCTGGAATGGGTGAAACGAATTGCGGCAGTCGCGTTTATCGTCATCGGTGTATTGATGCTGGCCGGAAAGTTCTAATCTAACTCTGCGTATTCTCAGCGTGCTCTGCGACTCTGCGGTTGAGAATGGGCGTGAGTCCTTAACCGCAGAGACGCCGAGTACGCTGAGAATACGCAGAGTTAAATCCAGCACCACGTAAAACTGTCAATCAATCGGAGAGATCTCCCCCATGCCTCAAACCCCACACACTGAACGTCACTTTACTTCAAGTGCGATTGTTCGCGACGTGGTTATTGGAATGTCTGACGGTTTGACCGTTCCTTTCGCGCTCGCCGCCGGACTCACTGGAGCGATCAATTCAACGAACATAATCGTTACCGCCGGACTTGCCGAAATCGCAGCCGGCGCGATCGCTATGGGACTGGGCGGATATCTTGCAGCGAAGAGTGACGCTGAACACTATGCAAAAGAGCGGGAGCGAGAAAAGCGTGAGGTTGCCGAGATCCCACACGAGGAGATGCGAGAGGTGGCGGAAGTTTTTCAGGCTTATGGTTTGACTGAAGATGAGACGTGGCCCATCGTCCAGGCGTTGAAACGTCAGCCACAGAACTGGATCGATTTCATGATGCGTTTCGAACTTGGACTGGAAAAACCCGATCCGAGTAGAGCTTTGATCAGCGCCGCAACCATCGCGGGTGCATATATTGCCGGAGGATTAATTCCTCTCGCGCCATATATTTTCGTCGCTGAAGCGTCGAGAGCTTTAATCTTCTCAGTGGGCATGACCCTCGCCGCGTTGTTCATGTTTGGATATGTGAAGGGACATTTCACAGGCACTCGACCAGTGCGCAGTGCACTCCAAACCTCTTTGATTGGAAGTGTGGCAGCCGGAGCTGCGTTTGGCATCGCCAGGTTGATTGGCGGTTAAGGTCAGTACAGCGACCTCCTTGGAGTGCGGGGACTTGTCACCGCTTTAATACAGCGGACCCTAATCGAGCGAGCTTCTTTAGCAAAGCGGTGACAAGTCCCCGCACT
>QHXL01000493.1 GCA_003222935.1 Acidobacteriota bacterium | reverse complement strand
CTCGCAGCAGCTTAGACATTAGACCGGCGTGCATGATGTGACCGCTGCGCTCGGCGATAACTTTGCCGAGTATGGGCATGCCCAACAACGCGAGATCTCCGATGATGTCGAGGATCTTGTGACGCACAAACTCATCGCGAAAACGCAGACCGGTTTGATTCAGCATCCCCTCTGGCGTTAGCACAATCGCATTCTCAAGCGATCCACCGCGAATTAGGTTCGCCCTTCTCAGTGCCTCGATCTCATCAGTAAAGCCAAATGTTCTGGCGGCGGCGATCTCCCGACCAAACGCTCCATCAGACAGTTCGACTGACAGCGTCTGCACGCCGATCAGCGGGTGAGGAAAGTCGATCAAGCATTCGATTTGATAGGTGTCAGCTGGTTCAACACTGATTCGACGATTGCCTTCCTCGTAAACGACTTTTTCCCGAATGAGCAATGCGCGTCGCGCCAGTGGTTGTTCAACTATTCCTGCGCGGTCGATGATCTCGGCAAAGTTCTCGGACGAACCATCCATGATGGGGATCTCGAGATTGTCGACTTCGATAAACACGTTGTCGACACCCAGGCCACGCAGTGCAGCCAGAAGATGTTCGACAGTTGAAAGCATCACCCCCGTGCGCATTAACGTCGTCGCGTAACCGCAGTGTGCAACTGACTCGACAGTGGCGGGGAGTTCAAAGCCGCCGAGGTCAGTGCGGCGAAAGACATACCCCGTGTCAGGTGGTGCCGGAACTAATCTGATATTTACCGGGACAGCTGTGTGTAGGCCAATTCCCTGGGTTTCAACTGCAGAACCGAGGGTAGTCTGTTTGATCAATCGAGTGGGGCCTTTGCAGAAAGTTGAGACTACTCCAATAGTTTCTGCAACCAATGTGCCGGGTGAAAGCCGCGAATGAATGGGCGTTTGGTGAAGGAGGTGTGGAACTCGGGCCACAATTCAAGATCTGCGTTGTTGAATTTCCGCCACACCTAGCCCAAACCCCTCACCCAAAAATTTGTATAGATAAATGCGCTGGAGTACACTCACGGCCAATTAAACCTATCGGAACGCGTTAGGCCCGGCCTCGCGTTTGAGAAAAGGCGCTTTCAACCCCACAGCTGTGGTCGAAAGAAACGCGAACGCCAGCGCTCCGAAGACGAGAGAGCTGTCCTCGATTCTGCTCTCGGGGAGACATCGCGATGCCAGATCTTGAAATCACGTGTTCGGAATGTAACAGTCCCTTCACTTTTACTGAACGGGAACAGGAGTACTACAAAGAACGTAATTTGACCCATCCGAAGAGATGTAAGCCATGCAGAGATGCGCGGCGTCAGAACTTCGGTGGTTCAAGGGGACCAGGAGGCGAGCGTCAGAGATTTGATATCACTTGTGATCAATGCGGAAAGTCTGATTCCGTCCCTTTCAAGCCTTCGACAGGAAGACCGGTGCTCTGTAGTGATTGCTTTAGTGCCAGTCGGGCGACGCAACAACGAAACTGAACCTGAGTTTCCACAGAAACGACTGCGAATCTAATCACTTCGCTGTCGTCTAAAACCTCCAACATACAAAAACAGGGCGCGTTAGTGTCTACGCGATTGCGGTAAAGAACGCTCCAAATTAGCCGAGATGACCTTCGAAACACTTCAATTTGAGATACGCGGCGCAGTCGGCGTGGTAACACTCAATCGTCCCGAGAAGCTAAATGCGCTCAACGTACAGGTTGCTAACGACTTCCAGAAGGCAGTACAGCAAGCCCTCGAGAATGGCGCACGAGCGATCATTCTGACAGGCGCTGGTCGTGCATTTTGTGCGGGCGGCGACCTACAGGAGATGCAAAAAATCGCAACTCAAGAAGGGCGACTGGAAGCGTTCTTCGATGAGCCACTTGGTCTACTGAACGAAGCAATTCTCTTAATCCGAGAGACTCCACTGCCGTTCATCGCTGCTGTGAATGGCGTTGCTTCAGGTGGAGGCTGCAACCTCGCACTGGCATGTGATCTTGTAATCGCCGCTGAGAGTGCCAGGTTCAACCAGGCATTTATCAAGATTGGTCTAAGTCCGGATTGCGGCGGTACTTTTATTCTGCCTCGACTCGTCGGTTGGAAGCGTGCCGCTGAATTGATGTTTACAGGCGACATGGTCACCGCGCAAAGCGCTCTCGAAATGGGAATGATCAATGCCGTCGCTCCTGACTCGGAACTTATGAGTCGGGCACTGGCAATGGCTGAACGACTCGCAGCATCACCTACTGCCGCGATCGGTCAAATCAAGAAGTTGCTAAATGAGAGCGCGGTTAATGATTGTAGAAGCCAGTTAGAACTTGAACGAAAGGCTCAGATTGAATCAGGTAAAACGAAAGATTTCACAGAAGGCGTGACAGCGTTTTTGGAAAAGCGGCCGCCGCGATTTACTGGAGGTTAGAGTTCGTTACGAACTGGTAAAGTCGCGAGCCGCCTGATTGATTGGGCGGCTCTTTTACTAAGGGAGGGATGTCAGATTTCAGAGTATTTCGTACCCGTATTTTGAAATCTGAAATCTGAAATCTGAAATCTGAAATTCCTCTCTGGTATTTGATTATGGACTCCTTAACATACATGCAGCTGCTTCGTCGTAACCGTTCGTTTCGGCGGTTATGGACCGGGCCAGTGATTTCCGAACTCGGCAATTGGTTTAACTTCATTGCCGCGTTGGGAGTTGTGCGTGTCGTTTCGAATGCGGCTCCCGAGGCGACCACTCTCGTTTTGCTCTTTCGGATGGTCCCTTTCACTTTGTTTGCGCCGT
>QHXL01000492.1 GCA_003222935.1 Acidobacteriota bacterium | reverse complement strand
ACTTCGGCGGCCTTCACTTTGCTCCCGGAATGTTCGAGATCGCCTGAAATTCCGGCGCTGATTTGTACTAGCGAAAATCTTTTATTAGCACCACGTCGAGAGTTGTGTTGCCACGTGAGATTGCGAGTCGCTTTCCGTCGCGTGAAATCGCAAAGTTAGAAATCAGATCTGAATTGAAGTTAGTTATTTGCTTCGGACTGCCGCCATTGATGGGCTGAAGCCACAAGTTCCCGATGCCCCCCTGATCTGACTTCACAAGGATCCCGCGACCATCCAAACTAAATGGAATGGACGATCTAAGATTAAAGTGCGCCGGTGTTGGAATAAATTTTGCCGGGCTCGATCCGTCTACCGGCATCACGGCCAGCTGCCGTGGAGGTGTACCTCCCGAAACAAGTTGGACCACCGAAAGTGACTTTCCATCGGGCGATAATCCTGTTTGTGTGGTAGGCACGTCGGTCACTTTTATAGCGTCGCCTCCTTCACCTGGCACTTTCCAAAGCAAATTCAAGCCGCTCCGCCACGACTGGAAAAATACCCATTTACCATCCGTCGAGACTAATGGTGCGAAATCTGCAAAATCGCCGAAGGTTAACTGTTTCAAGTCTGCGCCATCGATGTTGATACGCCAGATATGCGCGGTACCACTCCTTAGCGAAGTGAAGTAAATATACTTGCCATCAGGTGAAACTGCCGGTTGCGAGATAGGTTCGTTGACCTTCAGTAAAGATCTAATGCCTTTACCTTCGGGAGTAATAGCGACAAGCTCGTTTGTATTACCTGTATGGCTCACAAAAACAATCTGGCCATCAGGCGTCCAATCGATCCCGCCCAGTCCATCGGTGTCCCCATGAGTTATCTGTATGGGTTGTGCGGCCGCGACGTTGAACGGACCGGTCCACAGTTGGTGCGACGGCACACTCTGCACGGTAACTAGCGTTTTACTATCAGCACTGAGTCCCAGGCTGACTCCCCCATAACCATTTAAGTCATTAGTAATCCGTCGTACGTTACCGTCAGGACGCGTGATCAGCCAGAGTTGACTACCCTGTGCAGAATCCTGCACCGGTACTATTAGACCAGTTCCATCCTTTAACCAAAGCACCCGCTTTGTGTCACCGTGCCATTTCTGTGCGGTTAAGGGCGTCTCTGAACCATCGGCGACTGAATAACCAAAGACCGACATGTAACTGCCGCCGGTGTCTGTTCCCGCAGCACAAGCGATCGACTTTCCGTCAGGAGACCATGCTGGACCTTCGATTGCGAACCAGTCACTGCCACGGCGTGATTGCAGAGTACGTTCTCCTGTGCCATCACTATTCGCAATCATCAGCATCGACTCGCCAAGTTCATTTTCGCGCACAAATGCGAACTGGCTTCCATCAGGTGAAAAACTTACGGGGCTGCGCACTCGTGACATCACTTTGCGCGGCGTGCCGCCGAATAGTGATACCTGAAATAGCGATCCGTTCGGATTCTCAGAATTTACCCCGATGAAGTAGACAAGGTCGCCATCGTTGGAGATGGTTGTACCGCCGTTGCGCAGGTCGCTTGCAGGTACTATCTGAAGGTCGTTTCCCGTTGAGAGTTGGCGAGCCCAGATACTAACTTTGCCGCCATCGATCAATGTGTAGACAACATACTTTCCATCCGAAGAGATCGAGGTACTGCCATCGAACAGAATATTGTTTACCCGCCCCCCACTGGTTAGTTTGGTGATCTTCATCGACGGTGCGACGGGTTTTTCACCGCTCGCCAATTTAGACCAGGTGAACAAGCCGGCGGCCAACAAAGCTGTTAAGCCAATCACCGCGAACACCACACTTACTTTGTGTCGCTTAATTTCGCTGACTAAATATTCAGCGCTACTTGTGGGATTCGCAGTGGATAACGAGACCGTGCTCACTCCGGCGCCCGACATCGTCGATCGTTCAGGCATCGACTGGTGATCACCGGGTGTCACGGAACGTTCGATTTCTGATTCAAAATCGATGCGCTTCTTCAGACGTCGGAGATCAACCAGGAGATCTTTAATAGTCTGGTATCGTTCGTCGCGATCCTTTTCCAGCGACTTCGAAATAATTTCCTCAAGCTTCGAAGGGACCGTCGGCGCCAGCCGAGTAACAGGAACTGGCTCAGTTTTCACGATCGCCGCAATCACATCGGCTGAGCTCTCCCCCGCAAAAGGAACGACACCCGTTACCATCTCATAAAGAATGACCCCGAGACTCCAGATATCAGTTCGTTCATCCACTGCTTTACCGCGCGCTTGTTCGGGAGACATGTAGACCACAGTACCCATCACGGTGCCGGCATCTGTATTGACGAGCGCTCGAGTTGGAGCTTCCGTGTCCGTGGCAGAACCTGAAGCTTCAGTAAGTTTGACTAGTCCAAAATCCAGCAGCTTCACAAAGCCATCGCGTTTCCGCAGCATGATGTTTTCAGGTTTGACGTCGCGATGAACGATGCCGGCCTCATGCGCGGCCGCGAGACCGGTTGCTACCTGGATTCCTATCTCTAAAGATTCTCCCAGGCTCAGCCGACCTCTTTTTAGTTGCTGCCGGAGGGTGATTCCTTCGACGAATTCAGTAGCAATGAAGCGAGTTGAGTCAATGTCGCCGATTTCATAGATGGTAATGATGTTTTGATGGTTAAGACTGGAAGCGGCCTTAGCCTCTTGAATGAAGCGGCGCATCCGTTGGGTATCGCCGGCAAAAGTGTGAGGCAAAACCTTAAGAGCAACGGCGCGGTCCAACTCGGTGTCGAGAGCGAGGTAAACGTCGCCCATGCCACCC
>QHXL01000106.1 GCA_003222935.1 Acidobacteriota bacterium | reverse complement strand
GTTTTCTTTTTGCAGACCTCGGTCGGTGGCGGTAACGGCGGTGAACTCCAGGCGGAGTACGTTACTGACACATTCTTCGCAGGTAACAGCAGCTATGATCCGGGTGCTGGTCCAATCAACAACAAGATGGCAGTTCCCGTTCTGTACAAGTAGGTCCAATCATGCATGCAAGAATTCGAAAAATTCGAATCCGGCTCAGGTGGAACCGACTTCAGTTTCATCGCTTTCGAAACGATGAGCGCGGAATCCAGTTGGTGGAAGCGGCGATAGTTTTACCAATCTTCCTGCTCTTGTTCGGAGCCACTGCCGAATTTGGAAGGTTCTTTTACGAGTACACAACTCTGGCAAAAGCGGCCCGCGTGGGAACTCGTTATTTGATTACCGCGCAAGTGAAGACCAGTGAAGATGCTATCGCCAAAAATATCGTTGTTTATGGAAATCCCACCGGCACCGGGTCACCACTCTTAACGGGCTTAAGTACCTCGAACATTGTGATCACTCGGACAGGCGGAACTTCGGTGTTACCTCAGCTAATAAAAGTTGAAGTAACTGGCTACAAGCACGAGCCTATCTTCGATTTGGGGTTGCTCACCAAGACACCGGGGCTTTCCCTCAACGTCGATGTAAAACCCAGCGTGACCATGCGTTATCTGTTAACTCAACCCCCGCCCATTGAGTAGGTAACAAACATGAACAAAACCAAAAGAAATAGATCTGATATTCGGGGCGCTACGCTTGTGGAGTTTGCTATAGCAGCAACGGTCTTTCTCACGAGCATGTTCGCGGTTATCGAGTTTGGCCGAGCACTGTGGGTTCACAACGCTCTTTCTGATGCGGCACGACGTGGTGCACGTTACGCGACTGTTCATTCAGCTAATGATGTCGCCCAGGTTAAGAACGTAGTCGTCTATGGGGATCCGGCCGGAGGTGGACAGCCGCTGGTTCCGAATCTGAGCACCAGCAATGTAAACGTGGTGTATTCGAATTTTGCACTAAACAAAGGAACGGTCTCGGTGTCAATTACCGACTACCAGTTTCAATTTGTCGTTCCGCTAGTTAGCACCAGCATTCAAATGCCGGCCTCCACTACTACGCTGACAGGTGAAAGCGTGGGCTGGATACCGGCAAACAAGTAGTTTCTCCCGAATTCATAAGGAGCTCGACTTCAACTGTGTGTTCAGAAGAATCAACAGTTTCAATTCGTTGTCTCACTGCCAGGCGGCCCACTGCACAGGCCTGCCTATTGAGTGTCGCTACGAGCGATGCACCTACAGCTATCCCCCTTGAATTCTGCAGCATCATTCCAGATTGAGAGAGAAGCGACCGCCGGCAGTGGGGCTCGAAAAAAACGATCGAGGACAGAGGATGACGCAACCAATCACATTCGTAGTACTCAGCACGGGACTCGATAACTTCAAAGACATTCGCAAGGCGTTGTCTGCTGAAGGTCGCGTGCAACTGCTCGCAGGTGGTAACGATCCTGATCAGCTGTACGAGGAGATCGTACGCCTTAAGCCAAATGCTGCCATCATCGCGCTGGGTCCAAATCCCGAAACAGCTGTGAACTTCATTCAGCGTCTTAATAAGGAGTGTCCGAAGACTGCGATCATTTCAGCCGCAGCCGACGCTTCGCCAGACCTGATCTTGCGGAGTCTGCGTGCGGGCGCGCGCGAGTTTCTTCGTATCCCGATCAGCGTTGATGAACTTCGAACTGTATTGGACCGGATCTCCGACTATTGCAACGCTCAAGTTGAGACACCAAAGAAAAAAGGCCGCATGGTCGCAGTATTTTCCAGCAAAGGTGGCTGTGGCACTTCGTTCATCGCTACCAACCTCGCAGCGTGCGTCGCAAATCGTTCGATACTGATCGATCTGAACCTGCAGGCCGGCGATCTACCGCTCTTCCTTGGAGTTGATCCGAAGTATTCGATCGCTGACGTGGTGGAGAAGAGAGCGAGGCTTGATGATGCTTTAATTAATACACTCGTCACCCCATATTCCTCTCAACTTTCACTCCTCGCAGCACCAAAATCGGCAGACTCGGCGGACGAGATCGAGCCGCAACACGTATTTGAGGTTTTACAACGCCTGCGCGAATCGTTTGATTATGTGGTACTCGACCCGCAGCATACGTTTGACTCGATCACCCTCGCTGCCCTGGACCAGTCTGATGAAATAGTCCTTGTGCTGACACTCGATATCCCTGCAATCAGGAGTACTCAACGGGCACTCGAGATTTTTGATCGGCTTGGTTACCCGCGAAAGAAGATCCGCATTGTCGTCAATCGTTGGAGTAAACAGATCGATCTCGATCTGCGGCAGGTCGAGAAGTTTCTTGGCGAACCAGTGGTGGGGTTTGTGCCGAGTGATTACCAAACTGCGGTTAACTCGATAAACCTGGGCACACCTCTAGTGCAATCCGATCCAACCTCAAAGATTGCGCTCGAAATTCGACGCATCGCCCAAACACTTTCTGCGGGTGTTCTTCCGTTGGAAGATCCCAAGCCTCGCCGCGCGTTCTGGAGTACGTTCCTGAAACGTCAGCCGGCTGAACCGAAGTTCGAACTTAAAGCTTCAATGGAAAAAGCTTAATTAGACAGGCCCCCGAGCCGGATCAGGTAACAATATGGCACTTCGCGAACGACTAATCGGACAAACGAATATCCCGGGCAATGGGATGGATGGTACTGGTCAGCAGTCTTTCCAGGAGATGAAATCGCGTCTTCACAAGACGCTGATCAATCGAATGGATTTGACCAAACTGTCGGCGCTTACTCCGGAGCAAGTGCATGCGGAAGTCTCGAGATTGGCCGAGAGTGTGCTGGCCCAGGAGGGGGCTCCTCTATCGGCTTCCGAACGTGAGCGGTTGGTGAAAGATGTTCAGCATGAGCTTTTCGGTCTTGGCCCACTGGAGCCTCTGCTGGCAGATCCCACTATCTCCGACATCCTGGTCAACTCCCACAACACGATTTACATCGAGCGTCGGGGCAAGATTGAACCAACAAATGTCAGATTCAAGGACGATGAACACTTGATGCGAGTCATCGAGCGAATCGTTTCGTCAGTGGGTAGAAGAATAGATGAATCATCTCCGATGGTTGACGCGCGTTTGCAAGATGGATCTCGCGTCAACGCAATCATTCCTCCGTTATCGATTGATGGTCCAGTGTTGTCTATTCGCCGGTTCGGTGCTGAGCCCCTGCGAATGGCTGCGCTGGTCGAACACAACGCGCTTACCAAAGACATTGCCGACATGTTGCAAATGGTCGTTCACGCGCGCCTCAATGTTTTGATCTCGGGCGGAACCGGCGCCGGCAAAACGACCCTGCTCAACGCGCTGTCAGCCTACATTCCGGAAAACGAACGCATCGTTACCATTGAAGACTCGGCTGAACTTCAACTACAGCAACCCCACGTCGTCAGGCTGGAAACCCGGCCACCAAATATCGAAGGCCGCGGTGAAGTCACGCAGCGCGATCTTGTTAAGAACGCACTTCGCATGCGTCCTGATCGAATTGTGATTGGCGAGGTTCGTGGTGGCGAAGCAATCGACATGCTTCAAGCGATGAACACAGGTCACGACGGCAGTCTAACCACTGTTCACGCAAACACACCGCGCGATGCACTGGCACGACTAGAGACCATGATTCAAATGACCGGAATGCGACTCTCAGACAGAGCAATGAGACAACAGGTCGCTTCGGCTCTGAACCTTGTTGTTCAGGTCGCACGTATGTCTGACGGTTCACGCCGCGTGACTTCCATCTCTGAAATTACAGGCATGGAAGGCGACACGATAACGATGCAGGAAATCTTCATGTACGAACGAAGCGGTGTGGACTCTCAGGGTAAGGTGATCGGTCGGTTCAAGCCAACCGGCATACGACCGCGCTTTGCGGAAAAACTGAAGGCGTGCGGACTTCAATTGCCACGCGTTTTCTTCGAGGAGGTATAGCGCGCGATGATCATTTTACCTTTCTTAGTATTCACGTTCGCACTGTTTCTTGTTCTTGGCGCCTACCTGCTTGCAACACACGGCACCGACGCGAAACGAGTACGTCTGCAACAGCGCCTGAACGAGGCGCTCATGCATTCCTCTCATACAGAGGATGTAGACGTGATACTGGCGCGCAATGAGCTGATGAGTGAGATTCCGTGGTTGAATCGCTCCCTCATTCGATTGCAGGCCGCGATGCACCTCAAGCGGATGTTAGACCAGGCCGATCTTCATATCACGCCGTCGCGTCTCATCATGTTCTCAATAATGGCTGGCGTGCTGGCAGCACTTTCAGCTTCAGTGGTCACGACGATTATTCCGTTGATGCTCTTGATCGGACTGGCGATCTCGTTTGTGCCTTTTCTACATGTCTGGTGGATGCGCAAGAAACGCTTCGATAAATTCATCGAACATCTTCCAGATGCTTTGGATCTAATTAGTCGTGCGCTCAGTGCAGGTCATGCGTTTTCCGAAGCGTTGCACATGGTCTCGACCGAGATGCCTGAGCCAATCGCCACCGAATTCCGCAAGACTTATGAAGAGCAGAACCTGGGATTGTCTTTGAAGCTTGCTCTGGAGAACTTAACGCAGCGCATGCCGCTTCTGGATCTCAAGATGTGCGTTACGGCAATACTGATTCAGCGCGAGACCGGCGGCAACCTGGCGGAGATTCTGGAGAAGGTTGCGTACACGATTCGCGAACGCTTCCGCATCATGGGCGACCTCAAAACCCTTACCACCAGTTCGCGAATGTCGGCCTGGCTTCTGTGCGCGCTGCCAATTTTCGTGGCCATCGCAGTGACGGTAATGAATCCAGACTACATGAGTGTTTTGTGGAAGGATCCACGAGGACATTATTTGATCGCATCAGCCATGTTCTTGCAGGTAACAGGAATGCTGATCGTAAAGAGGATATTGAACATAAGGATCTGAGTTTTGAACTTAGAGCTTAGTGCTTTGTTTCGTTCAGCAAACCAAGCACTGGCCTCGAGACAGACGAAGTACAAAGTACAAAGAACAAAATACAAAGCGCTAAGAGCCAAGACCAAACACCATGTTACTTATCATCGCCATCTCCACATTCGTTTGTATCACCCTCGGAATGATGGGTGTTTACTGGATATTGTATCGGCCGCAGAGCGCCGCAACCGAGCGACTCAGACGACTTGGTGTAAAGGGTGACCCCCAGTCAACTGGTTCTTCGCTATCTGTTCCTGAGGATCGACCCGCGGCTGAGTTAGCGCAGCGCCTTGCGTCACCTCTCAACAAGTTGCTGCCTCCCTCTGCAACCGAAGCACGCAAGCTGCAAAAGCAGTTGATGCATGCTGGCTTCCGCACAGCCGAAGCGCCAATCGTTTATCGTGCACTTCAGCTTGCGTCGATGGCCGGGTTTCCGCTAGCTGTCGCCGCTACTTGCGCCATGTTGGCCCGTCCACTCATGGGCGCCATAGTTTGGATCATCGTCGCTTTTGTTGTCGGGTTCGTTCTTCCGCGTTTTCTACTCAATAAGTTAATTACAACTCGACAAAGATACTTGCGTTGGGGATTGGCGGATGCGTTGGACCTTATGGTCGTGTCGGTCGAGGCTGGGCTTGGACTGAACGCGGCAATGATGAAAGTGAGTTCTGAACTAAAAGACGTCCACCCCGACATAGCCACCGAGTTTGAGCTGGCGAATCTCGAGATACGAGTAGGGCGTGAACGCGACGAAGCGCTCCGCAACCTGGCCGAACGAACTGGTGTCGACGACCTGCGAAGCCTCGTAGCAATGTTGATTCAAACAGACAAGTTCGGTACTTCGATCGCGCGCGCCCTGCGAGTGTTTTCCGACTCGCTTCGCACGAAGAGACGACAGCGCGCCGAACAGGAAGCGCAGAAAGCAGCCGTTAAGCTCTTAGTTCCCCTGGCCTTGTTCTTGTTCCCAACACTCTTCATTGCGATTCTCGGCCCCGCAGCTCTTAACCTCATGGATGTTATGGACAAGATGTAGAAGGAGTGCGAAACCATGAATAAACGTAGAGTCATCGCCATACTTATCGCCTTTGTCTTAACCATTGCCGTTACCGCGATGTGGAGCGCTTCCACCATCGAACGTGAAGGTGATCCTGATGTGAATGTTCTTGAAGACTCGGGGTCAGATGCCGGAAGCGTCCAGCAAAAAAAGGGCGGCAACAAGGTCGTCAAGGTTCTTACATCGCCGTTCAAGGCCTTCGGTCGTTTGTTTGGTCGTAGAGACGAGAACAAGATCGAGCGCATGAGCGAAAAGGATGGCGAACGTTTCGCGTCAGTTGGAGTTTCACGGGTCGAGGACATGCGTACTCCTGGAACCAAGACGGTAAGTGCAGCTGGATCCGCTAAAGAACATCTCGAAGCAGGTCGAGCGTTGCTACTCGAAGAACGTTACAACGAAGCAATTGCCGAACTGTCCACCGCCACTTCACTCGATCCCAGGTTGACCGAAGCTCACAACTTGTTGGGCGTTGCCTTCGACAAGAAGGGTTTCGGAGATCGCGCGAAGGATTCGTTTGAGCGTGCAGTTAAGTCTGACTCTGACGATCCCGAAACACTGAACAACCTTGGTTTCTCGCTTTATCAATCCGGAAACTATCGCGCCGCAGTAGACAAGTTGAAAAGAGCCGCAAAGCTAGCTCCTGGAGACCAGCGAATTCTGAATAATCTTGGCCTTGCTCTTTGCCGGCTCGGCAAATTTGACGATGCATATAAGAGCTTTGCCCGGGCTGGTGGTCCATTGACCGGCAATCTAAACATTGCTCGCATGCTCGAACGCTTTGGTCGTGAAGACGATGCGATTCACTACTACGAAGCTGCACGCCAGATTGATCCTAACAACACACTGGCCCTGCAGCGTTTAGCCGACCTGTATCAACGCGTCGGTAAACTCGTCGACTCAGAAAACATGAAGACCACGCTCGCTTCGTTGCCCAATGGCGGTAGCAGCGTCGCCAGCCTGGGACGATAAGAAACAAAAGGGAACTCACATGTCGCAAACCACGATCCTGACACGCGCTGAAATTGAGAGCATGGGACCTCCGCTGCCGGAGGAGCTGGCTGATACAGGCATAGCTGAAGGTTTCCTGTGTGATCTGGCACTCAAGCACGTGGCGATGCTGCCCGAGCCAACGACGTCGGCAGTAGCTGAATGCATCAATCTGCCGCGAACGCTGGCTGAGGAAATACTTCAAAAGCTATCTCGCGAAAAGCTTATTGAAGTGAAAATGCAGTCAGCGGTTGGAGCGACGCGCTATGCGATGTTGGACCATGGCTGGGATCGAATGGCTCGTTTGTTGAATGTGTGTGGTTACGTCGGCCCTGCCCCTGTGTCGCTGAACGACTACTCGCACATGATGAGGTTGCAGTCGATTCCTGCAAATCTAGCTTCGATTGATACGGTGAGGTCCACTTTTCACGATCTGGTGTTGCCCGATTCGCTTTTGCAGACGTTGGGTTGCGTCATCAATTCAAGACGATCGCTCTTCTTAACCGGCTTGCCCGGTACCGGAAAGACTGCCGTAGCCGAACGTATCAATGGAGCTCTCGACGGCGCCATCTGGATTCCCTACGCAATCGAAATCGATGGCCAAATTATTCGAGTCTTCGATTCACATTGTCATCGCCAGGCACATCAAGACTACATTCCCGCTGAATACGACAAGCGCTGGATAATGATTGAGCGTCCGCTAGTCGTGGTCGGCGGTGAATTGACGCTTGAGAATGCGGACCTGACGTGGAGCGAAGCCGCCAAATTTTATGAAGCTCCGTTTCAGATGAAGTCGAATGGCGGAACGCTTGTCATCGACGACTTCGGTCGTCAACGGGTTGCTCCGCAGGATTTATTGAATCGCTGGATCGTGCCACTCGAACGCCGCGTTGATTACCTTGCGTTGCACACCGGCAAAAAAATCGAAGTGCCGTTCGAACAACTAGTCGTCTTCTCAACCAATCTCGAAGAAAAAGATCTCGCTGATCAAGCCTTCCTCCGACGAATGGGTTATCGAGCCCGGGTTGAACCACCGACAGCCGGCGCTTACGTAGAAATCTTTAAACGCCAGGCGAACAACCGCGGCTTTGTTTGTGATAAGCCAGTGTTGGATCACATCCTGGCAAAGTATCGAGTTGAACGCCGTCAAATGAAGGGTTGCGAACCGCGTGACTTACTCGATCGAGCTACTGACATCTGCCTGTTCGAGTCTCATAAGCTCGAACTAACTCCGGAGATTGTAAACATCGCCTGGAGCAATTATTTCGGCACGTCCCATACATTCGCCCCTGTGCAGACTGCTGAGACGATGATCGAAAGAACTCTTTCCGATCCGCTTGAACTGTAGTTTTGCTGAAAAGGCCTTCGAGATATGAAAACCCCGAAACCAGTGAAGGTATTCTTTTTCTGCGCGGTTTTAGCAGCAGGCTCGAGCCAGGTTCTATCGCAAACAGCCGAACCAGTAAGACTGAAATTGAGCGACGGTTCTTATCTCGTTGTCGACGATGCCTGGGAAACGGCTCAGGGTATCTGGTACCGCAAAGGCGGTCTAAGTCACCTGGCCTCCAAGGATAGAGTGAAGTCGATAGAACGAGGCGATCCAGCTCCTCCCAAAGAAATCCCCGATCGAGATGCAAAAGGCGATGGTCCACTCTTGATGCGACCCGTCGAAGTTCCACCGGAGTCGGTAAAGGAAGTTGCGCAGAACGGTGTGTATGAGCAGCCGGTTTGGATCTACCTGGCAGGTGGCGCCCGCGTTGAAGCTGATAGCGCCACAGAATCTCCGTCAGGTGTTTGGTACAAGCGCGGCGCGATGTCGATCTTCCTTGAGCGAAGTCGAGTCGCTCGAGTTGAACTCGAGGCATTCGAAAAAGTCGCGAATGTGGACACCGGGAAAAAGGAACGTGTCTGGAGTACTGGCCGGCCGAACCTCGATGTTCTGATCAAGCAGACCGGAATTCGCCACCGTGTCGATCCCTACCTGATCTTTTTGGTCATGGAGCAGGAGTCGCATTTCAATGCCCACGCAGTTTCGCCGAAAGGCGCGAGGGGATTGATGCAACTAATGCCTGGAACCGGCGCTCGCTTTGGAGTCAGGAAGCCGTTCGATCCAGCGCAGAATATTTCCGGAGGTACCAGGTATCTTCGCGAACTTTTGAATCGATTCAGTAACCGTGTCGATCTTGTGCTTGCGAGTTACAACGCAGGTGAAGGTGCAGTGATCAAGTTTGGACATCGCGTCCCACCATATAAAGAGACTCGAAATTACGTGAAGAACATAAGCTATCGCTACAGGCGTAACGCTCCGAAAGCTAAGACGCCAACTTCCAGCGATTCGACAAACCGAGCAGGTGGAAG
>QHXL01000491.1:2875-5240 GCA_003222935.1 Acidobacteriota bacterium | reverse complement strand
TACGCCTGACTTCGCAAACATATTCCAGGTCACCTGGTAACCACCGGCAACAGCGTCCTCCCACTTGGACATTGACTTGCCATACTGACGATCGCGGCCAAACGGTAGATCGTAGGCACCGTACGAAATAAAGCGATGTGTCGAGACAAGCGAGTCACGAGAGAGATCCTGATTCGTGTTGAACTGGTTATATAAAGCGCCTCCCAGGCTCGAGTTCCCAATATCGAGACCGCTCGACTTTTGATCCAGTAGCGTGTACGAAGCATTGAACATCAAACCGCGCGCAAACCTGCGGTTCACTTCAACCTGCAAACCATGCGAGCGACCGGTGCCGACGTTTCCATAGGTGGCGAGGAAATCACCAAGTCCATCCGGGAACGGACGTCGAGCGGTGTCGGCGGCAGACTCCACGCAAGCACCAAGGTCAGTTGTAAAAGCTCCGGGCGTTGTGTCGTAACACGGATTACCGTCTTCATCAGTAATGCCAAACGGGGTATTGTTTGGCGCCAACATGTTGAGATCGAGACCGGCGATCAAGCCGTGAAGGCGGGAACCGATATAAGAAACTCGAACACCAAGATTACTCTTGAGTTCGTGTTCGAACGTCACGTTGTACTGCTCAATGCGTGGATTCTGAAGATCAAACGGGATCGCGTTGGCAGCGATTCCCTGAACGGATGAGGGAGTAGCATTGTTGAATGGCGTGAGTCCGCGAGGGAATGTACCACCAGCGGGGTTGATGCCTCCCGGGAGACCTATTGTCTGCCTGGTTCTAACCAGTTGATTGAAAGTGTTCGTCGCAATTGCGTCGCGCATCCCCTGTGCAGCAGAGGTTGGAAACACAATTCCATAGCCACCTCTTAGGACACTCTTCTCGGTTAAACGCCATGCGGCGCCGAGACGAGGAGCGAAGTTGTTCTTGTCTGTATTAACGAGGCCGCGCCCGACGCCAGCTTCGGCTGCGGTAACCGTTCCATAAGTGATAAAGAATGGGTGGATTCTTGCCTTGGTTGCCTCCGTTGGAACCACGAACCGTCCTTTCCTGCCACCGTTTCCGGTCCCATTCGGATCAAAATTCACCATTAGATCATTTCGGTCCACAAACGGAGTAATAATTTCATAACGGAGTCCGAGATTGAGTGTCAGACGCGGATGAATTTTGTAGTCATCCTGAATGAAAACCCCGGTCTCACTGTTGCTTACATCGAGGGCCGGTCGTACATCGCGGACAGAGACGGCAGAATTCGCGACAGTGGAAGGCATACCAAGAAGAAACTGTGCGTAGCCGTTGAGGGTTGCGCCCCAGGTAAGTAGACCGCGCGGATTGTTTCGGTTAAGCGCGAAACCATCGACAGCCTGGTTGCGCACGAAGTCCCCTCCGAACTTGATCGAATGATCACCTTTTGACCACGTCAAGGTGTCGCCAAAAGTCGCTAACTTCTGGTCGAGTGGTCTGTCAGTGTTTCGGCCACCATTTGGAATTCCCTGGAACGGAGCAAAAGTGAATGCAACCTGTCCCGGAGTATCGACAAGACGTGGTCCAACAACAGAACCATAGGCGGCAATTTCAGCCGCGTTGAACCCAACGCTGGACAGAAACTCACCAGTCGTCATGTTGGCCCGTCGATATAAGAATTGGTAGTTGAAGCCGCCGCGCAGTTCATTGACCACAGTGTCTGAAAAGATGCGTGTATACGAAAGGGAGAGCGTGTGATTGCTCTGGTGTTGTGAATTCAAGCCAAAGGCTGGCAGCGGACTTCCAACCAGGGTGCGTTGACCGTTGCGGACCTGAAAATTGTAGACAGCGTAGAATTTGTCCTTTGTGGAAAAGTCGTGATCAAGCCGAAGCGTGGCCAGATCACGTGTTAGTAGACCAGGAAGGCTTTGAGCGAAATCTGCGAGACGTCCAGTCGTGTTCAACCCTGCGGAGTTTGGATTCAGTAGCGGAGCAGACGGGTTCTGGTGAGGATAGTATCCGTTGAGTAGATTCAACGCGATCGGATTCAGCAAGCGGGTTGGTATGCTTCTGAAACGACGCGTAGTTCCGACCAGAATTGTATTGTTTGCGAGTTCCGTTGCAGTGAGAAGAGGAATAACGGATGCGGGAACAGCAGGCTTGCTCGCGTCAACTATCTGGGCGAAATTGCCGGCGAGCACTAACGAACTGGGAATGTTAGTCGATCTGACTCGCACCGGGGCGAAATCCCAGCGGCGCTCATATGACGTGAGAAAGAAGGTCTCCTTGCTGATTGGTAATGGACCACCTAACGATCCACCCACTTCATTCAAGTTGAAATATGGCTTCGGATAGCTTTGCAGCTCCGTACTGGGCAAGAAATTGGCTTCATCAATTTTGTCCTGAACC
>QHXL01000491.1:2298-2838 GCA_003222935.1 Acidobacteriota bacterium | reverse complement strand
AGCGAGCGCTGATAGTCAGCCGATCCGCGCTTCGTCTCAATTCGAATATTTGCGACGCCCGACTACTCGGCCGTGAAATTCTTCGAAAGAACAATCAACTCGCCGATGGTTTCAAGCGATGGCTGACTCGAGGTAGGTTCACCGAAAATACCGCCATTAGTGCGTTGACCATCAAGTGAGAACGTCGCTCCATAACTCTGCGCACCAATAAACTTGAAGCTGCCTTCACCGCCTGATCCCTGCGTGATGTCAGGATTTAAATAAAGAAAATTAAGTATTTCTCGACTGTCGCGAGGGATTTCGATGAGCTGCTTGTTGTCGAGGGAAGTCGAGATCACTGGCTGATCTCGCTGAATGATTCCCACTTCTCCACTGCTTACAGTAACCGTTTCGTTCTGGGTGCCGACTTCAGTTTTAACATCAGCTCGAACAGTCTCAGACCCGCCGACGAGAGCGTCGACAACCGTCTTCTTAAAACCACTTGCCGTAACAACCACCTGGTAAGCTCCCGGCTTAAGAGCAGCAGCTTCGTAGTTTCCA
>QHXL01000491.1:0-2288 GCA_003222935.1 Acidobacteriota bacterium | reverse complement strand
CCAGTGGCCTTGTCAATAATCTGCACGGTGGCGTTCGGAATGACCCCGCCATTCGGATCGGTGACGGTGCCTCGAATTGTCCCGAGGTTTGTGCCCTGGGCAAACCCCTCACTAAAAGTGCACAGCATGAACACGGCAACGAGGATACTCGTGATGAATGTGCGTACGATTTTCATATCCAACTCCTTCACTGAAACTAATGGCTAGAACGTACAGACGTGGGGAGGATTGAAGAACCCCTATTCCTAGGACCTGATTCCATTTCCAGGGGATGGTTAGTTGACTTGGCGAACTAACTACCGCCATCGGCCGGTGAGTGCGCTTCCGTGGTTAGTTTGTAACTTCAACTAACCTGTCACTCTTTACTGTTTGTTGACTACCCAATATTTGAGTTTGTTGCTCTAGTTGGACTCGGCTTGAGTCCGCGACATCAATAAAATCTACCGCGCCTTATAGCACTGGGGTGAGAATCATTGCAAGTCAAAATGTAACTCGCTGATCATCTGGGAATGACCGGGAGTACCAGGGCCGACGGATATTTCTCATCGTGAAATATTGTTTGCTGAGCAATGTTTATCTTCGACGATCCGAGTGCACTCTCGCCGGAATTAAGGTTCCGGTTGAAGCGGGGAAAGTTACTACTGGACACAAATAGTCTCAATTGATGGCCCCTTTTGAAGACATTACCCGTCGCCCACAAGTCGATGCTGAACTTATAAACTTGTCCCGGAACAATCGTTTCCGCGCGAGATGACCCGCTCCGATATCGGGCCCGAACTATCCCATCCGTCAGAAACCTCGCGTAACCAGATTCATCGACGTCAGCAAGTAACGCCGTGAAGTCAGTATCGATCGCAGAGGTCGAAGCATACAATTCGAGAGTAATAAATCCCGTGACCTCCAGGTCTTGCTGTAGTTTTGGCGTAGAGAAAATTAGTACGTCCTGCCTCGATTGGTTCGGTCGCTGATCAAAAGGTCCGGGAGGCAGTGCTTGTCCGCAACACAGCCGGCCACCAATTGTCGGCACCGGGTTGGCAGGGTCGTACGCAAACTTTTCAGACCGCTCTACAGCTGGAACAGAAACAGTCAACTGCCCATCAGAGGTGGGCCCATTGGCGCCATTGGTTGAGTGGAGGTAATACTTCGTGTAGCGCGTTCGAGCGAGTGGAAACTCCTGCTCATCGCGCCATACGTTTTCGCCCATAATAAACAGACGCACGGGCGGTGACTTTGCGTACTCGTTCTGCACGCCTTTGAGAGTAAAGTCGAACCACTTTAGCGTCCACCTTCCCTTCGGCTGAGGTCGGCGCGTGTGCCCATGGCCCAACGATTAGTCGTTGTCCGGCACGTATCTGAGGGTCAGTGGCTTCGGCCCGCAAACCGGTGTAGTTCTTAATTGACCCTTTGAGAAAAAGATCGTGCCAACCACCGGCGTGTAAGCCAACAACCTTCATGTCTCGATAGTGATCGGAGATGCTCCAGCGTTGCCAGTACGAATCACTTCTTTCATGTTCAATCCAATCGCGAAAATACGGCGCCAAACTACCCGGTGTTGGCAAAGTCACGAGAGGATAGTTTTCGACGGGCAAGGTTGTTACCCAGTCGCGAGGCTTTAATGATGTTTCTGCTCGACGTCTTAGAGTGTCAGTCGTCAATATTGAGGTCCACGAACTTGTGAACCACTGCATGAGCACACCGCTCTGATAAGTCCAACCCTCGTAGTATTCAGAAGCAGTTACATAAGGGAAGATCGCGATAAGGTGGGGCGGGTTGGCGACAGCGGCAAGCATTTGCGTGGCGCCCACATAAGAACCACCAAACATTCCAACCTTACCGTTGGAGTGGGTCAAGCTGGCTGCCCACTCTACGGAGTCGAAACCATCCAGGCTTTCATTCCGGAATGGATAAAACTCACCTCCCGATCCATACCTCCCGCGAGTGTCCTGCAAAACCACGACGTAACCATGACGGGCCAACTCGAAGGCCATCGGAGCTTCGCCTTTCCGGTCATAAGGAGTGCGTTCGAGGAGCACTGGAAACTTATCGTCAGTTTTCGGTCTGTAGATATCAGCATTAAGTATGACGCCGTCGCGCATCCTGGCGCTTATATTATTCTCAACCACAACTTCATATGGAACCTGTGCAACGACTGAGCGTGGCGTGGTCCACCAACCTACTACCAACACTATTAACGCGAGTCGAGCGAGGTTTCGTGGGTTGTTTGGCACAATAATCGGTCCTTTTTGTATTTGAAATTAAACCCGCGACAAGCTAAAGAGCCTCTTGCA
>QHXL01000490.1 GCA_003222935.1 Acidobacteriota bacterium | reverse complement strand
CGATTGGTATTTGCGTCTGGGTTACGCGTCCTACTTGAGCGCCTGGGCTTTGCTAAATACAGGCACTCCGGAATCGAACTACGGTTACTGGTACGCCGGTAAGGCTAACGATGGCGGTGCGGGAGGCGGATTTGAACCAGCGCCGTACGGTCAAACCTGGCTGAACCAACCACACCACCGTGGTCCATGGTACTACTCAAGTGAAGTTGATCTTGGCTACAGTGGCGCACTCCGTTCGGCAGCCACAATTCTCGCGGATGATTCAATCTTCGGCCGGTTTTGTTTTGGTGGAGATTGGAAAAAGACGAATGACGGGATCGAGGTGACACCAAAAGACGGCGTCAGACGTCGATTTCATACATTCATCCTTGGTCAGAAGGTTCACCTCATCCTGGAGACTGATCGTTTCGTTGCCGCGCAGCCTATCGTTCTAAAAGAAGACCTTTCTGAGATACGTTTCAGTATCGAGAGTGACAATCCGAAAGGTCATTCGACGACTCTACGACTCTCGGGTTTGAAGCCAGGCACTTATCAGTTGCGCAGCGGCGGAACCTCAGTTAGCAAAATTATTGTCGCGGAAGGGAACGAGAACAGGATCGTTCTACCGCTTAAATCCAGTAGCCGTTCGACCGCATTTACCATTCAACGTGCGAACTAGGATCAGGGGGGCCGAATGATATGACATGGGAAGAGCGATGGCATCCTTTGCGTGAAGAATGGGTGATTGTTGCTGCTCATCGTCAGAATCGTCCATGGAACGGTGAGACTCTGGCGTCTCCTCGTTCGGAGATTCCGAGTTACGTTGGCGACTGCTATCTGTGTCCCGGGAACAATCGTGTCAGCGGCAGGCAGAACGACAAATATCTGCGCACTTTTGTTTTCGATAATGACCACCCGTGCGTCGGACCTGAGGCGCCAAAGGATCTAACACCGACGAGTGGGCTCTTTCGCAGTCAACCCGCTCAAGGCCTCGCACGAGTGGTTTGTTACAGTCCGAGACACAACCTTTCTCTCGCCGAACTCGAAGTTTCCGAAATCGAAAACCTGCTTCACGTTTGGCAGGAACAGTACCTCGACCTCTCGGGTCGCAAAGACATCAATCATGTTCTGATCTTTGAAAACAACGGTGAAGCCGTCGGCGTGTCGAATCCGCATCCGCACTGTCAGATTTACGCTACTAACTTTGTCTTCAAAACAATAGAAACAGAAGCGCGTGTTTCAGAGCGACACCTCGCCGATACAGGACGTGTGCTTTTCCAGGATATCCTGAAGGCAGAACTCGACGATGGTCGACGGATTATCTGTGAGTACGACTCAGCCGTTGTCTTTCTTCCGTACTTCGCGCGTTACGCTTATGAAGTTTATATATCGCCGAAGGAAACCCATTCGAGTATCGCCACGCTGAATTACCGCGAGTTAAGGGATTTTGCCGCGGCACTCAAGTCGGTGCTCGTGAAGCTGGATAATCTTTGGTCTATGCCGTTTCCCTACGTGATGACACTGCACCAATCACCAACGGACGGCCTGGCCCATGACGGTTTTCATTTTCACATCGAGATTCATCCACCGCTGCGTCGACCAAATCTCTTGAAGTACCTGGCGGGTCCTGAGATTGGTGGTGGTAACTTTCTGAGTGATACGGCGCCGGAAGAGAAGGCGGCTGAGCTGCAAGCCCAGGCGATCGTTCATTACAAAGACACAGCTCTTGTCAGTGGAGATTAACCTCCTTGGAGTGCGGGGACTTGTCACCGCTTTTATATTGCGAGACTGTCTAACTGTACAAAGCGGTGACAAGTCCCCGCACTCCAAGGAGGTCACCAAGGAGAACCGATGAGTCGTCCATTCCTTAGCTTAGTTACGGTCATTGTCTTATTCAGCTCGTTTTTCTCGAGCACTGCGCCTTTAAGAGCACAACAGGCGCCGACGGCGCGAATCAAGATCGACATCGATCGCACCATCGGGGAAGTTCATCCACACCTGTTCGGCAATTTCACCGAGCACCTGGGCCGTATGATCTACGGCGGAATATACGAAGAGGGCAGTCCGCTTTCGGACCAGTTCGGCTACCGCAAAGATGTTTTCGACGTAGTGAAGCAACTCAACGTGTCGATCCTGCGCTGGCCGGGTGGAAATTTTGCCTCAGGCTACAACTGGAAAGATGGTATTGGACCAAAGGACCAGCGTCCCACCAGAATTGATCTTGCCTGGAACGACCTCGAAAGTAATCGCTTCGGTACAGACGAGTTTCTTCGTTATTGCGAAATGCTCGGCACGGAACCCTACATTTGTATTAACGCCGGGTTGGGTACCATCGACGATGCAAGACACTGGGTCGAGTACTGCAATGAGTCCCGGCATACTTACTGGGCCGACCAGCGTCGAAAGAACGGTCGTGAAGAACCTTACAAGGTTAAGTATTGGGCCTTAGGCAACGAAATCGACGGGCCGTGGCAAATGGGAAATAAGAGTGCAGAGGAGTATTCGAAGTTTGCTCTCGAAACGGCGAAGGCGATGCGGCTGGTCGACCGCGATATAAAGCTGGTCGCTTCAGGCTCGAGCAATTACGGCGCGGATTGGATTGCCTGGAATCGCACAGTGCTTCAAGTCCTGAGAAACCAGGCTGATTACATCGCCATCCACACTTACATCAATAACCGCGACAACGATCTCGAAAGATTTCTTGCGTGGTCTCAGACAATAGACCACTACATCGAAATAACGGCAGGGTTGATTCGGCAGGCACAGTCCGGACAGGCTAATCCGCGACCACTTTATATCGCGTACGACGAGTGGAACGTTTGGTATCGAACCGGCAATCGCGAGAAGTTGGGTTTTTCAACTCATTCTTCCGTCACGCTAACGTTGTAAAGATGGCCAACCTCGCCCAGATGGTAAATGTGATTGCACCGATAATGACGAACAAGCAGGGGCTGTTTTTGCAAACCACTTACTTCCCATTAGTTGAGTATGGCAAGCAGCGAGGCAACATGGCGCTCGACGCTTTTGTATCGGCCCCAACCTACAAAATCCAGAACCGGCCCGAACTGAAGTACCTCGACGTTTCAGCTACCTACAACTCGAACGATCACGCTCTTTATGTCAACGTGTTGAATCGAAGCAAGGATAAAGATCTGTCTACGCGAATTGAAAACCAGTCAGGTCAACTGGATTCAGCGGGAAGCATCTGGGAAATGAACAACCCCGACTTGAAAGCAACACACACCTTTGGCGCCGATCAAAAAGTGCGCCCGGTTACTCGTACACTGTCGGCCAGGATCGAGAACAACGGATTTACGTATAGCTTTCCTGCACACTCGTTAACGATTCTGAAACTCAAGCTGAAGTAAGAAGAAGTTATCCGCAGATTACACTGATTGCACAGATTCTTTCGGTTATTTCAATCTGCGTCGTCTAAGCAATCTGTGGATGGGATTTACCCGCGCAATACCACAATGTCCCTGGCGGTAAAAGGGGCAATCGCTTCGTCTGACGTCGATTTATCGACGATCAATTTGTCGATCTCGCTGGAGTGCCAGATCAGGGACCTGCCAACAATTCCAATCTTTCGATGATCGGCAATAACGATTCGCTGACGGGCCTGGCGCATCATCGCACGGTGAATTGCGGCCTGGTCGGGATAGTTGGTGGTCATTCCATGTTCAGCATGTGCGCCGTCCACGCCGATGAATGCCTTGTCGCAAAAGATTTCACCTATGTTTCGTTGCGCGACATCGCCAACCAGCGCGAACCAGTCGCCACTCAATGATCCACCTGTCATCGCGACTGTAATATCGGGAAGGTGACTCAGTTCCATCGCGATATTGATCGCGTTGGTAATGATCGTGATTCCCTTGCGATGGCGTATGCATCGTGCGAGTTGCGTAGTTGTTGTTCCGGCACCAAGCGCGATAGTTTCCCCATCGGTAATCAGGCTGGCTGCCGTGAGACCAATTTGCCGCTTCTCGGCTGCACACTTGTCTTCCTGCTCCTGGAAAGACGATAAATGTCTAAACGGCTCGTAAAGCATCGAGGCCAGCGGACTCGCGCCGCCATGCACCCGTCTTAGCAATCCCTGACGCTCAAGTTCGCTTAAATCGCGCCGGATTGTTGCAGCAGAAACTCCGAATGACCTGGCCAGGCCGTCGACCGACACTTCGCCATGTCGTAGGAGTTCCTGAAGAATTTGTTCGGATCGATCCGCAGCAGTTGTGGTGTCGTTACCCATTAGACCAAACTCTCGATAGGTCGAGATAATACCAAATGTCTCGCCGATTGATTGCCATCAGTGAAAGCAAAGATGTAATGCCCACGCTTCGAAGCTACCAAGATGTAGGAAGAGCATTCGACATCTCATGCGGAGCAAAAAGTTCTCTGGATTTAGCAAATGTCTTTCATGCTAAACTCACTTCCGTTCCAACCATTCTTCCTATCATGCCGGTGCCGGGGAGTGACGTACTCCATTGACGGCAAACCGCTATAGGTTAGACCACCCTTGTTCAAGGTGAGCCAACCACCAACTATGAAGGAGTCGTCTTCATCGGGAACCGGCCTTATGGGTCGGTATGAAGTGTCAGATTTTTTTGACGAGATGTTCTCGCCCACCGGGGAACCTCGCCCGCATTATGAGCAATT
>QHXL01000489.1 GCA_003222935.1 Acidobacteriota bacterium | reverse complement strand
ACCTCGTCGTCGAGTTCATTAACTGCCAACACATCCCACTCACCTACTGCTTTCAAAACAGACACCTGTCCCCCTTGGCCAATTAGAAAGACTTTGTCATCAGCAGCCACCGGCGAAGAAAAGTATTTATCGATCGCCCCATGCAAGCGACCCTGCTTGAGCACGTTGCCAGTTACTGGATCAAACGAGATAAGTATCCCGCTGTCGTTGATCATGTAGAGCACGCCTTTGTAGAGCAACGTTGATGGCACCTGTGG
>QHXL01000488.1 GCA_003222935.1 Acidobacteriota bacterium | reverse complement strand
ACCTCGTCGTCGAGTTCATTAACTGCCAACACATCCCACTCACCTACTGCTTTCAAAACAGACACCTGTCCCCCTTGGCCAATTAGAAAGACTTTGTCATCAGCAGCCACCGGCGAAGAAAAGTATTTATCGATCGCCCCATGCAAGCGACCCTGCTTGAGCACGTTGCCAGTTGCTGGATCAAACGAGATAAGTATTCCGCTGTCGTTGATCATGTAGAGCACGCCTTTGTAGAGCAACGTTGATGGCACCTGTGGAACCGGTTTCTGGTAACGCCAACGAATCGCTGAAGCTGTTTGATCGCCTTGTCCACCCATTTTGATCGCGAGCAGACCATTCTCTGAAGCCATCATGGCGCGAAAAACTTCCCAGTCCTTCGCGTTTAACTTCTCGTCGCGATTCATATCGAATGCTTCAAACGCCGAGCTCAACATTTTATCTATCGGGTTAGTGCCGGCGACTTCCGTCTTCGCAATCTGCTTGTCGCCGTCCTTATCGTATTTGGGCAGAGCCTCCGCAAATGAAATCGTCGCGATCTGCCGCCCGGGTTGATTTTGAGGAAAGCCCCAACCGTTGATGTACAAGTATTCCGAGTCGTGACTTGCAATCGATTTCATCTCGCATGCCAGGCCACGCACCCACCAAACACGTTTGCCGTCGGCAACGGAGTAAGCGGAGAGCTGAAAACTTTCAGGAATTACGATCTGTTTCGGGCCTTGTTTCGGTTCGTAGACGATAGGCGTCGAATAACCGGAGATCACAACCGGGCGCTCCACTTTCCAACGCACCTTACCCGTATTCTTATCAATGGCTAACAGGTAAGAGCTGGGATTGTCCTGATCGACCGGCAGGATCACTTTGTCGTCCACCAGAATTGGTGAGGCGCCAAAGCCATAGAACATATTGAATGGACCAAGCTGCAGCTTCCAGCGCTCCTTGCCTTTCCCATCGAACGAGATCAATCCGAATTCCTGGAAGAACACGTAAACGTTCTCACCATCCGTGACGGGACTTGGAGACGCTGGTCCATTAACGTTTTGCAACCTGCCAACGAGCGAACGCGGCACTTCTCTTTGCCAGAGGAGTTTACCCGTCTCGCGATCCAGGCAGATCACGAATAGCTTGTGATTGTCTTTCTCATTGCTGTGAGCAGTAACAAAGATTCGATCGCGGGTAAGTACTGGAGATGAGTGGCCTGGTGGCAGTTCTGTTTTCCAAACTACGTTCTTGTTTGGACCAAATTCCGTGGGCAGTCCCGTCGTGGCGGAGACTCCTGATCCGTTCGGACCCCGAAATTGTGCCCAGTCTTCCGCGAACGCGGTTGGCACGATAAGTAAGAGGACCAAAAATGCTACGAGGGCTGCAAATGTTTTTTTCATGGCTTGTTTTTGTAAGAAAGTGTTTAGAACCTTGTGCCGTCATTATGGATCGTAGTGCCAACGATGTCAGCATTGAAAATCAGATTCCACTAAATTGCATTTCCAACACGGACTCTGCTGCTGGGAGCGCAGGCATCCCCGCCTGCTGGTTTAGCCTAAGGCTCAATCGAACTTTAACTCGGACGTAGGCAGGCGGGGACGGGTACAACACGAACTCTGCTGCTGGGAGCGCAGGCGTCCCCGCCTGCTGGTTTAACCTAAGGCTCGATCGAACTTTAACTCGACGTAGGCAGGCGGCGACGCCTGCGGTCCCAGCAGCAGGGACGAAGAAGTTCTCCACAACCGAAAATCCGGGGCGTATGATGCCCACTCAAACAACTAGTCAAACAAATTTAGAGGCCTGAACTTCGCACTGGGCCAGCGACTTTTCGTCCCCCTAAAGACCACCACAGTTAGGAATAGTATGTCCTAAATAATGGAGAGGAGCACAAGATGTCGAACGTTGAACCCATTCCCGAAGGGTATCATTCTGTTACCCCCTACCTGGTTATGCAGGGCGCCGCCGCGGCCCTCGACTTTTATAAGACGGCATTTGGCGCAATCGAACTTTTCCGCATGGAGCACGAGGGAAAGATCGGCCACGCTGAAATCAAGATCGGCGATTCCCCGATAATGCTCGCCGATGAACAACCCGCCATGGGCTCCGTTAGCCCCAAAACGCTCGGTGGAACCCCGGTGAGTTTGATGATCTATGTTGACGATGTCGACACTATCTACAAACAAGCGATCGACGCAGGTGCGGTCGAATTGAAGGCACTCCAGGATCAATTTTATGGAGATCGCTCTGGAACTTTGAAAGATCCGTTTGGCCACGTATGGACCGTCGCGACTCACAAAGAAGACGTCTCACCTGAAGAGATGGACAAACGACTTGCCGCAGCGCATGGCGCTTAATCCGCCTACAACCGGTGCAACACTAAATCTCCGACTCAGCCCAGGGTTTGATCTGAAACCCTGGGTATAACCTCGGAAAGTCAGTACTCCTCTCCCGCCGCTCCGCTGCATCCCTGTGCGCCTCTGGGAACGATAGGTCCTTCCCCAACGCAGCAGGAATTCCCCGCCTCTGCCTATACTTTGACAATCTAGGCATCAGGCTCGTATGATGCCTACCCGTTCTAGGCATCATCAAATACACGAGGAGTCCACCCTGGCAAAGGACAAAGCAGATCTACTACAAGGCACTCTGGACATGCTGATACTTAAGTCGCTGTCTCTCGGCGACCTGCACGGCTACGGGATTATCCAACGGCTCCGGCAACTTTCAGACGAGATGCTGAATGTCGAACAAGGCTCGCTCTATCCCGCCTTGTATCGCATCGAGCAAAAGGGTTGGGTTTCGTCGAGATGGGATGTTCATGAAACAGGACGTGACGCCAAGTTCTACAAGTTAACTCGTGCCGGACGAAAACATCTTGAAACTCAGGAAGCGAGTTGGGA
>QHXL01000511.1 GCA_003222935.1 Acidobacteriota bacterium | reverse complement strand
CAATGGCGAAAGATGAAGTGTTGAAGCTTCTCGCTACACAAGACTCGTTTGCCCTGCGACTGCGTGCCGGCGACTTGTTGTCGGCGGACGGCGACACAGCTGGCGCGAGTGCTCATTACAAACGAGCAATCGAGTTGTTTCCCTACTTCACCGGTCAGGGTAACGCTTATGATTCACTCGCGAAGATCCTGGAACAGAAGGGCGATGTGGCCGGCGCTGCCGATACCCTGGAAGCATTGATCAAAGTAGATGAGAACAACTATGAGGCGATGCGAACGCTTTCGCGTTTGCGTCTTGCCCAGGGCGACAAAGCACGCGCGCTTGAAGCATTAAGACAAAGTTTCTTTGTCGCGCCTTTTGATTACGGGTTGCATACACGCGCAGGCGAATTGAGCGTTGAGTTAAAAGACAACGCGCAGGCATTAGCGGAGTTTCAAGTAACGCTGGCTCTTCAGCCTCCAAACATCGCCGAAGCAAACTTCAACGTTGCCAGCGCGTTCTACTCGCTGGGCCGGCAGCCTGAAGCCAAAAAGTCAGTATTAAGAGCTTTGGAAGCAGCGCCCCGTTACGAGAGAGCCCAGGAGTTGTTATTGAAGATAGTCGGGCAGTAAGTATTAAATCCCTCGGTAGCTAAAGGACCAATATGGCGGTTGAACAACTTACCATCAACGACGAGCAGTTGCTCGACAAACTCGGTACAGCACGCGAACTTCTGTTGCGTGAAATACGCAAAGCGATCATCGGCCAGGACGACGTAGTTGAGCAGGTGCTGTTGTCCCTTTTTGTTGGCGGTCACTCGATAATCACCGGCGTGCCCGGTCTCGCAAAGACCCTTCTCGTCCGCACCATCTCAAGCGTTCTCGATCTCTCGTTCAAACGAATTCAGTTCACACCGGATCTGATGCCGGCAGATATAACCGGGACTGAGATTATTGAAGAAGACCGCGCTACCGGTCGTCGGGCGTTGCAGTTCATTCGTGGTCCAATCTTCGCAAACATCGTACTGGCCGATGAGATCAACCGAACGCCACCGAAAACTCAAGCTGCTCTTTTGGAAGCGATGCAGGAAGGTCGAGTTACAGTTCAAGGTGTCAGCTACGACCTGCCGCGACCATTTCACGTGCTGGCTACTCAGAACCCCATCGAAATGGAAGGTACATATCCATTACCCGAGGCACAGCTCGACCGCTTCATGTTCATGGTGAAGATTGGTTATCTGCCGGAGGAAGAGGAAGTCGCGGTGGTGAAGCAAACGACGTCGCCACAGGACTACGAATTTCGCCAGGTGATGGATGCAGAAGAGATCATTGCCTTCCAGCGCCTGGTCAAACAAGTGCCGGCTTCCGACACAGTTGCTCGTTATGCAGTGCGTCTCGTCAATGCAAGTCGACCGGGTACGCCCGCAGCTCCCGACTTCATCAACAAATGGGTTACGTGGGGCGGGTCGCTGCGCGCGTCGCAGTTTTTGATTTTTGGTGGCAAGGCTCGAGCAATTTTGCATGGACGATATAACGTGTCGTGTGAAGACGTGCGTGCAGTTGCCCCGGCGGTTCTAAGACATCGAGTGTTACTCAACTTCCAGGCAGAAGCTGAGAAAGTCGACTCGGATCAGGTTATCAGGCAGTTGATCGAGACAGTCCCCGAGCCCAAAAGCGGCCTTTAATGTCCGATAAACTTCAGTTTGTCGTGAGTTGGTTAGTGAAGTTCAGGACACAAGAAGTCTCTAGGCCATACACGACAAACTGAAGTTCGTCGGACAATTTCAGAAAGCTCTAAAGATTTCCTTCGTGTTTGTTCGTGTGACTTCGTGGATCTTTCTCTTTTGCAGCCGAAGAAACGATCCACGAAATCACACTAAACAACACGAATGGGTGCTTCTTGTCAGTGCACTTGGTTAATACTCGTTATGCTTTGGAAACGCAATAAGACGACCCCGGCGCCGGTGAATGCAGCACAGGCCAACCCTGTGGTAAACGGGCCGGCGCGGTTTCTCGATCCTGAACTACTGGCGCGCGTCGGCTCGCTTGAACTACTCGCACGCGCGGTCGTCGAAGGCTTTATGTCCGGACTGCATCGCTCGCCTTTCACCGGATTCTCAACTGAATTCACCGAGTATCGACAGTACAACCAGGGGGACGATCTCCGTTACCTCGACTGGCGTCTACTCGGTCGCACCGATCGCTACTTCATCAAAAAGTATCGCGCGGATACGAATACGCAATGTCATCTCCTGGTCGACACGAGCGCGTCCATGAATTACACGAGTAGTGGATCAGTGACCAAGCTTCACTACGCGCAGTTTCTTGCCGCGTCGCTCGCCTATCTTTTGAATCGCCAGCAAGATTCAGTGGGCCTGGTAGCTTTCGATCAGAAAGTTCATACGCATGTCCCGGCTCGCAACCGCACCGGTCATATGCGTACGATCTTCGGCAATCTGTCTCTGTTGAAACCTGGCGGTGAAACGAAACTTGCCGAGTCGCTCCACCAACTGGCCGAGATACTTACTCGCCGCGGGATTGTCGTCGTCATTTCCGACTTTTACGACAACACTGAGCGTCTTCAAGAGGCTTTTCAGCATCTACGATTTAAAGGACACGACCTGGTAGCGTTTCAGGTGCTCGACCAGAACGAGTTGGATTTTAATTTCGACGATCCGGTGGTCTTGTTGGAAGACGCCGAGACCCAGGAACAGATGCCGGTATTACCGGACGTGGTGATGAACGGTTATCGCGAACGAATGCAGCGACACGTCGATGAAATGCGACAGTGTGCGTCGGCAAATAATGTTGATTACGAAATGCTGACGACTAAGCAGCCGTTAGACTTCGCTTTGTTCTCGTTTCTTTCGAGACGCGCTGGTAAGTGAGTGAGCTATGTCATTCCTTACACCACTTTTCTTTCT
>QHXL01000510.1 GCA_003222935.1 Acidobacteriota bacterium | reverse complement strand
GCGTACACCGCGTTCTTAAATGAAAATCCTTCCCAACTTTCCGGTTTCAAGTTTTTGCCTGGATCTTCCGCACTCTGGAAGGTCTCAACGAATGTCGCGGCAGAAGCAAGGAGCCGCTGCATCGCCGAAGGGTCCTGCGAGTCTTTTAAGATTTCCCACGCGGACTTATAAATCGACGCCATCTCACTCACTGAAGTCTGGCCCGATAGTTCCTCAATGATGCTTAACTTTGCGCGGCCCGCGCCTTCCAGATCCCCGCAGTTCTCGCCTACTTCGATCGCTCGATTAAGTTCCGCGCGCGCGGTCGAGTAACTTCCCAAACGCGCCAGCGCGATCCCATGAGTGGTAAGAGCCTCTACCAATAAAGAACATTCGTCGCCCCTGTCCAGTGCCTTCACTGCCGAGCGCGCATACCGCTCTGCTTCGCTATAACGGCCTTCAGAGATAAGCGCCCGTGCGCGAGTGTCATTTACTTCAGCAACACATCCTTGATCACCGAGCGCGAGGAAAACATTACGCGCGCGATTGATGTGTTCCTAGGCGTCAGAGAACTTGCCAATGCTTTGGTAGATAAAGCCAAGGTTGTTCTCGACACGACCGCATTGTCGCATGTGTCCTGCTTGCTCAAAGTGAAGGCTTGCGGCGGCCTATTGGATCAGAGCAAGATCGCGATAGTCCTCCCGTCCCTCGGCCTCCGCTAGTCGCGTGTAAACTGCGCCGAGATTGAGATACAAACTCCCTTTCAAGGCATCTTCAGCACTTTCCTCGACAAGCGGCGCTGATTCCTTATACAACCGAAGAGCATCGGCGAAACATCCTGCCCTCTCCTCCACAATGCCCGCGCGAATTAGAATAGTGGCCCTGAGATCGCCGGCCTCATCTTTCAACTTACTTAACGCTTCTTTGAAAGTTATCCTCGCTTCATCAAATGCTCCTTCTCGCATGTAGCACAGCGCGAGATCGGAACGAGCCTCCGCAACTCGATCATCATCACCAAGCTCTTCGTAGATTTCTATGCTCCGCGTAATGAAGTCTTTGGCGCTCTCTTGGGCTCTGGCTTGACGTGCACTACCCAACCATCCGGATAACGCCCCAGCCCTCAGCAACAAATCGGCCGCGGCGTTCAGATCAAGTCCCTCGACAATCGGCGCAATCGCTCTCTCCGGCCAAAACTCAGCAAGCGCTCCACAAGCTGCTTCGTATTCTCCGGCCTTTTCAAGCTCCTTAGCTAAACGACAGAAATGCAAAGCGCGCTCAGTCGTCGTGAGTTCATTGATTCCCCTGATCACGGCCAATTCGGTGGCTAAGTTCATGTGAGGCCTCACTTTCTATATAGTTGAAAAACTGCTGCATCGAGAAGCGCCGCCAGTTGGCGAGATCTCAGTCAACCGCGAGGAGCCTTAAGACCCGCTTCTCAATGCTCATTAAGACGCGCGTAACGCCAATCCTGTAAGGAGAAGAACATGACGAACCTAAAAAGATTAGGTGCTGCTGTCGTCTTGACACTTGGACTAACTCTCGCGGCCTATGCCGATTGTCCGGTGCCAGGAATAATGAACGGACCACCGTGCGTTTCCGCCGCACAACCGCCACCGGACGACCCAAATCCGGATGATCCGGCTACGTTCGGGATCATGAATGGTCCACCTCATTCAGAAGCACCGTCAGTCGAGTTGCCTTCACTAGCTGAAATCGCGTTGAACGTTTTAATCCTGTTCTAGCGATTCAGTCGGCGCGAACTCACCCGGAAGCTTGTTGCCAATGATTGATTTACTGGCAACTCAGTATCATTGTGCTCAGATTTCGAAGATTCCTAAGGCGCAAGTATTGCTAAGAAGACCTTCTAGTTGACGGAGCATAGACTTAACGCGAGTTTTGGTGCAAACATTAATCTTGTTACGAAAGGTCAAGTGATAGAAATGCACGAGATAACAATGATTGCGAGTTAATCTGCACTAAGTTCGCTCCTCATCGAGCGTCGCAAACCTTCACCCGTCGTGCTTTCTCTGATCGCGTATCTGCTCTTGGAAAGGAGCTCTCGCAAAGGAAGGCGACATGCGCCATCAACAGCGGCGACTTATGAAAAGAATTAGACCGAAACAGATAAATCCGAGAATGAGAATTACGTTAGTTTCCTAATTTGGAGCCGCATCGCTCTGATACTCATCGTAGCAATCAGTGAAGCTGTTTGTGGCGGGTTCGGCTTTGATCCATAAGCCGGTTGTGGAGGGATTTTTGAGGCAAATCGCGTTTCTGTCTCAAAAAGGCTCTCTAGGGCTGTGAATCAACCTTTGCGACGCGTTCGTGCGATAATCTTCGAGAATCAGTTTGAAATCCGGCGCGCTCGGGCCCAGGACGATGAGCCGCCTTGTCTTAACTGCTCAACCTATTTGCTTCAGGCATTTATGACAGCGGTAAAGGTGCGTCGAAATGAAAAAACAAATTCTGGAAGTGCAACACCTAGTCAACCAGCTTCCTAGGTAACCGTCGCTCGTGCGATCACTTCATGAATCGGTTGCACTTCTTGTATTAGCTGCTTGTATTGACCGATGGTCAGAGCTTGGGCGCCGTCGGATTTTGCACGTTCGGGCTGATTGTGAACCTCAACGATTAGTCCATCCGCTCCTACTGCCACACCGGCACATGCCATCGGAATGACCATATAATTTTTTCCTGTTCCATGAGAGGGATCTACGAGCACAG
>QHXL01000105.1:3310-13195 GCA_003222935.1 Acidobacteriota bacterium | reverse complement strand
ACGAGTTTGAGATGAGAAACGCGGCTGAGACGATTAAGTCGATGGGTGCCAGGGCCGTGCTCATTAAAGGCGGACATCGGCTAAACACGGTGAGCAACGACGCCGTCGATATTCTTTTGAATGAAGATGGAAACTTCACCGAGTTTCACGGAGAGTTCGTTGATATAGGTGAGGTCCATGGTTCAGGCTGCACGCTCTCAGCTGCGATTGCTTCGAGTTTAGCGTTGGGAAGCAGCGTTGAAGAAGCAGTCCGTGAAGCAAAGCGCTACATCACAGAAAAGATTCGAGCACTGAAACACACCCCGCGTATCGGACACGGCGCCCGACCAATTTAAAAGAATTATTGGTCATCGGTCATTTTCCATATCTCATTTCTCATTTGATGTTCCGCGAAACTGACGAAAGCTGTCGAAACGGTTGGCGTTTCGCTTTCTCTCGGAGAGCAAATGACAAATGAGATATGGAAAATGACCAATGACCAATAATGGATTTCTTCTTAGTTTTAGTTCTCGATAGTCACTTTTTCCATCTTCACATCTTCAGTTGGTTTGTCGTTTCGGTCTGTTGACGACGTGGCAATTGAATTAACAACATCCTGACCTTCAGTTACTCGACCAAAGATCGTGTAGCTTGGCGGCAGCGGATAATCGACGTGCATGATGAAAAACTGTGAACCATTCGTGTTAGGTCCAGCATTGGCCATCGCCAGCGTTCCTGCCTTGTAACCCGTTTGATACACCGGCGACTTGGGATCGATCTCATCATTGAAGCGACCGCCCCACGCTGACTCGCCGCCTCGCCCGGTTCCCGTTGGATCGCCGCCTTGAATCATGAAGCCTTTAATCACTCGATGAAAAATGATGCCATCGTAATAACCGCGTTGGGCTAGTGTGATGAAGTTTTCGGTTGTTTTGGGTGCATCCGACTCCAAAAGCTCAGCCCGGATAGTGCCTTTATTTGTTTGAATCACAGCTGTTCTGTTTGCCATTGTTCTGTCCTCGTCTCTCCTCAGAAGTATTCGTCGTATCGTACTAGCTAAATAAGCTTGCAGTCGGTGGATTAATACCCCGGCGCTGCGCCTTCCCGGTCCTTCAGTCCGACATTATTGCCAAAGATAAATTTTTCGATGGCCAATGCTACGCCGTCGTCGATATTCGAAGCAGTCGGATGAAGACCTCCAATCTCACGCAGCGACGAAGGAGCATTTGCCATCACAACTCCAGTGCCCGCGAGTAATAACATTTCGAGATCGTTGTAGTTGTCTCCGATGGCCATGATCTCACCTGGTCCAATATTCAACTCAGCGGCCGCGGCTGCCACTCCAGCTCCTTTGGATGCAACTGGATTTAAGATATCTATTAGAGTGAAGTCCATCTCAGGATACTTTGTGCACAGCACTTTCACCCGCGCTCCCAGTTGTGCTTTCAGCCGCTCTTCGAGTTGGTCCATGCGGCCACACGTACCGGAAAAAGCCAGGTGTATTGGTTCGTGATCCATGTACGTCTCAAGCGATTCAACCTGTCGGACAGCGTTGCGACCTTCTTCTTCGCCGTGAATTCGGCGCGCCCATGCGACATACTTATGCACCGCCGCATTTTCTCCGCTCAAATGATCAAAGATAAGAACACCGAGTCCTTCATGGTCGTCGCTAAGTAGTGGATCCGCACCGAGTGTACGACCCGTTTGCAAAGCTTCCCTGGCGGCATCGAGTGGTAAAGGAAACACAGAAACTGTTTCGAGCGTTTGAGCGTGTTTTGTGAGTGCCCCGTTATGAGCAATGACAGGGATATCTAAACCTAGTTCCAAGGCAATTGGCCGGGAGTCACGAAATCGGCGACCGGTGACCACGGCAACGCGGACCCCATTCTCCCGGGCTTTTTTAATTGCGGAACGGTTGCGCTCAGAGATCTGACCCCTGGCATCAAGCAAGGTACCGTCGAGGTCGAGAGCAAGCAGACGAATCGGCATAAGTTTTCTATTGTTCGATATGCTTTAGCTTGTCGTGATTCCGGCAAGAGGCCACTTGGTGATCTCTTTTCGTGCTCACGACAAACTGAAGTTTATCGGACATTAACCCGTTGTTCGATATGCTTTAGCTTGTCGTGATTCCGGCAAGAGGCCACATAGGGATCTCTTTTCGTGCTCACGACAAAACGAAAAGTTTATCGGACGTTCAGGGAACCAAGATAAGCATTCGAGGCAAGATTGTCATCTGGGGAACTGCTGCGCAGAAAAAATATCCGACACCTGTCGGATTCTTCTCTTTTGTCTGCTGGTGCAAACGGCTTGTTCAGCAAGATAATGAAGCCGCGCGGGCCGTCTCGGCTCGTAAATGCTCTGATAATCATTAACAAAACCGAAAAGAGACCTGATAACTCATGAACGTCACTCATCTGGAATGCGCCCTCTGTGGACTGCGCCACGAGGCACAGAGGTTGCTCAATCTATGTCGCGAATGTGGAAAGCCGCTCCTCGTCCGTTACGACCTGGATAAAGCGAAACAGTCTTTGACAAAAGAATCTCTTGGCAGCCGCCGCCCAGACATGTGGCGATACCGGGAAGTCCTGCCCGTCGCGGACGACTCCAACATCGTTTCCTTCGGTGAGGGATGGACACCGCTTCTTCCTGCTCCACGGCTGGGTAATTCAATTGGTCTCTCAGAGCTCTACATTAAGGACGAGGGCCAGAATCCGACGCAGAGTTTTAAGGCGCGTGGCATGACGGCAGCAGTCTCAATGGCGAAAGAGTTGGGCGCGAAAAAACTCGCTGTACCATCCGCCGGAAACGCGGCCGGCGCCCTGGCTGCGTATGCGGCTCGTGCCGGGTTGGAGTGCTTCATCTTTATGCCGCGCGATACTCCGAGGGCGAATGTAGTCGAGTGTGAACAGACCGGTGCACACGTTACGTTGATGGATGGATTGATCACTGACTGTGGCGCTGAAGTCGGTCGGCGCAAAGAAGCCGAAGGCTGGTTTGATGTTTCGACGTTGAAGGAACCATATCGTGTCGAAGGAAAGAAGACACTGGGATATGAAGTCGCCGAACAACTCAACTGGGAGCTACCCGACGTAATTATTTATCCGACCGGCGGCGGAACAGGTCTAATCGGAATGTGGAAGGCTTTCGACGAGATGGAACAAATGGGTTGGATCGGATCGAAGCGTCCGCGAATGGTGACAGTGCAAGCGGCAGGGTGTGCGCCGATCGTGAAGGCGTTTGAAAAGGGTGAGCGTTTTGCAGCTGAGTTTCCAAACGCCGCCACGACCGCATCCGGACTACGTGTGCCAAAAGCGATCGGAGATTTTTTGATCCTAGATGCGTTGAGAAATTCGGGTGGCACCGCGGTGAGCGTTACTGACGAAGAGCTTATTGCTGCAACGGGAGAGATAGGAACGACCGAGGGGATTTTCTGCGCACCTGAAGGCGCGGCATGTCTTCCGGCGCTGAAGAAACTGATGGCTGATGGTCAGGTTAAGTCGACTGAGCGAGTAGTTCTGTTTAATACCGGATCCGGTGTGAAATATATGGAGTCGTTTGGGTAGCACAGACTTCAGTCTGTGCCACTCTAAATTCGAAAAGATCAGGAAATGAGGCGTGCACAGACTGAAGTCTGTTGTACTCCTTAGTGGAGGATTTGAAGTTGAAAGCATTCGTAGTTCTATTATTAATTTTAGTCTCCGCCACGTTAAGCGTTCGTGCTCAACAGCCCGCTGCTCAAGCCGCTCCCTGGCTGACAGATGAGGAGAAAGTCCGTTTCGAAGCTCTTCGCAAAAGTGGTCTCGAAGCGCTCTACAATATCGATTACGACAAAGCCCTTCGCGACTTCAAAGAAATTGCCACGCTCTATCCAAATCACCCTGGTGGTCCTCAACTTCTCGCGGCCCGTCTCTGGATTAAGACTTTGTACGAATCGCGACGTCTCCAGTCATCGCTTTATGGTTCTGAATCGTTCTACACGAATGGCGACGACAAGGTCGATCCAAAAGTCCTCGACGAGTTTCGATCGTTAACGCGTGAAGCCAAGCGTCTCGCAGAGGCGAAGCTAAAACAAGATCCCAAGAACATAGAAGCGATGGATTTCCTTGCGAACACTGAAGGTTTGAAAGCTTCATTTGCCGAGGCCGTCGAGCGACGTCACTTTGCCGCCTTGCGCGATGGCAACGACGCCGTAAGTCTTCATCGGAACATCCTCAAGATGGATCCAAAGTATATAGACGCTCAGTTGACGATCGGTTTGTATGAATATGTCGTGGGCTCTCTGCCGTTGCCGATCAAGTTGATTGCAGGCGTGACGGGGTATCGAGGATCGAAGAAACGCGGCCTGGCGATGCTCGAGCAAGTAGCAAAGGAAGGTCGGTGGGCGCAAGACGATGCGAAGACAGTTTTGGTCCTCCTCTACACGCGTGAAAAGAGGTTCGCTGACGTGTTGATGCTCACTCGTGAGTTGAGTGCAAAGTATCCGCGTAACTACCTCTTCAGACTGGAAACCGCTGACGCGCTCGTTTCGCTTGCCGCTGTAAAGCGTAAGGACAACGACATTGCCGGGGCAGTTCAAGCTGAGAAGGAAGCTTTCGCCACGTTTGATGAACTGCTGCGAGATCGGAACGCACGTGATGCCGCCGTGCGGGCGCTCGATCTTATTCACTTCAAGTATGGCGAGGTGTTATTTATGGCGGGTCAAAACGAGCGCGCCGCCAGGGAGTTTCTGACCACGACCAAGGTCGATAAAGCCGAGCCGGGACTTGTAACGATGGCTCATCTCTACGCGGCACGTGCTTACGACGTCTCAGGAAAGCGTGACGAAGCAGTGGCCCAGTACAAGGAAGTGCTGGCGCGACCGAATGTATATGATGCTCACGAAGAGGCCCGGAAGGGCTTGAAGCAGGCTTACAAGGCGGAAGTAGTTACTCAAAAAGAAGTCGAGCAATAGGAGCTACAATGCAAGCTAACGGCAGTAGTGGTCCAGGTAGGACCCGTCCCCGTCGTCTCTTGCTTTGCCTTGATGGCGTCCCTCACAAGTTAATTGAATTGGCTAAGAGCCGGGGGTTATTCGACTCGTTCGGAACTCCCGGTCATCTCTTATCACCGTTTCCAACGATGACGAACGTCGCGCTGTCAGCGATGTTTCGGGCGACTCCTCCTGCCGGCTATGAAAGCCTCTACTTCGATCGCGATGCCAGGGAGTTACGTGGTGGCATTCGCAAATATATTGGCAGACGCACTCCTGACAAAATTCCGTCGTCCTACATGGACAGTCTCGATTACCAGGAGCCACTGGCATTTGAGTTTTTGATTTACGTGGCGCCGGAGAGAGTCTGGCGTGCTGACATGCGTCGGTTCCATGAGCGTTTTCTCACGGCGCCGCCAACGCGCGATTACTTTGCCTTCCTCAAGGCAACTGATGGATTACTCCATGCGCAAGGACCAGCCAGACTGAACGTCGCGTTGGAATCGCTCGATAAAATACTGACCGAGATTCACAAATCATGCGGCAATGAGACTGAGATTGTTTTGTTTTCCGATCATGGAATGAACCTGGAAGAGAATCGGCGGGTCGATTTAAGAACACACCTCAGTCGAAATAGTTTTACCGTTACAGGTGAGTTGAAGGGTTCTCGTTCCGTATCGATACCAGCGTTTGGACTCTGCAGTTATGCTGCCGCGTACTGTGGAGACGAGGATCTGATACCTGAGGCTGCATCGGTCATGGTCGAAGTGCCGGGCGTAGATTTCGTGGTCTATCGGGACAGTAATGCCGTTCTATTGAAGAGCGCGAATGGGACAGCTCGAATTGAAAAAAAGAGGGACACTGATTTTTATCGTTACCTGGAAGAGAAGGGCGATCCTCTGGAATTGCGATCGATAGTGGATTCACTCAAGCAACATGGCAAGTTAGACCATGAAGGTTTTGGTGCTGATATTGATTGGCTGGCATACACAAACGCGCACCGGTATCCGGATGCCGTCCGTAATATTTTTAACTCACTTTACACCGCTAGAGTTAAGCACGCCGCCGACGTCCTGATTAGTTTGCACGATGGTTATTACTATGGATGGTCGCCGTTCGGACGAATGGTGACGCTTGCCGCGACGCATGGAAATGCTCTCGCTGCGAGTAGCAATGCGTTCCTGATGAGCACGCATCGTCACATCCCGGAATATGTGCGCGCTGATGATGCTAAAGAGTTGTTGATTGGATGAGGTATCTTTCTTTCTTGACCGTTGATGGTTAACCGCGTACAAGACCTGCATGTCGTCAGAGCCCGTCCCCGTCTCAACTTCACCTGCCGTTGAAACTTTCTCGCTCGTGAAACTCTTTGGCAGTTTTGTTGCTGTCGATAACCTCGACCTGCAAGTGAAGCGAGGCAGCTTTTTTGGATTTCTCGGTCCTAACGGCGCGGGTAAATCAACGACAATTAAAATGCTGACAGGATTGCTCGCACCGACGAGCGGTCAACTCCGCGTGCTTGGTGTCGACATTATCCAGCATCCGATGGAGGTAAAGAGACGGATTGGCGTTGTGCCGGAGGATCTGAATCTTTTTGAAAGGCTGACCGGCGTCGAAATGCTCGCTTTTACCGGCCGAATGTACGGGCTTACCAAGCCAGAAATAGCCCAACGCTCGAAAGAGCTGCTCGAGTTAATGGAGCTACAGGATGAGCCCAAGAAACTGATCATTGAATACTCGCATGGAATGAAGAAAAAGTTGTCGTTGGCGTGCGCGCTAATCCATCGACCCGAGATTCTATTTCTCGATGAACCTTTTGAAGGCGTGGACGCGATAGCCTCGCGAACTCTTAAGGACCTTCTTTCGCGTTTAACCGCTCGAGGATTAACAGTTTTTCTAACTTCACATGTGCTCGAAATTGTGGAGCGCCTCTGTTCAGACATTGCTATCATTGCTCAAGGCAAACTACTCGCGGCTGGTTCTCTCACAGAATTGCGCAAAGGTATTCGACTCGAAGATGAAAGCAATGGTCCAGTCTCCCTCGAAGAGTATTTCATTCACGTAGTTGGAGGCACCCGCATTGACAGCGAACAAGAAGTGCTGCAATGGCTGACTTAAATAAAGGAGCGATATGAAATTTGCCGGTTACCCGTTCATTGCTCTTGGAATCGCGTTTATCACCATCGGGTTCAGTACACGAAGACCTTTCATTTTCATTGGTGCGGCCTTCATTGCCATCGGCTTTGTCCTTTTGAAACGAGCGAGATGAGCGCTGTGTTTGTATTCAGCCCCCATGGTTTTATTTCGGCAGTGGATATGACCGGCATAAATCCGGTGGTATCAACTCAACAAGACTTCTTTGCATCTATAAAATGCGGAAGGAGTAAGTATGAGAATATCGGTCGCCATCATTCTAAGTTGCCTCACAATTCTCGTTGGCTGTAGTAAACAATCGGTTCAGCAATCCAACGTAACAAACAGCAACGCCGAAACATCAGCACCTGCATTACCCAGCGGACGCGGCACTGCTGCCGAAGCGAAAGCCATGACGCTAAAGGCAGCGGAACATTACGCTGCAGTTGGACGATCAAAGGCACTCGCCGATTTCACGACGATGAAATCGCCATTCGGAGATCGAGATCTCTACGTCGTTTGTATGGATTCCGAGCGGAAGATCAGCGCACACGGAGGTTACGCTCAATACGTCGGGCAGTCGTCTGACGTTTGGAAGGACGCTGATGGGAAATCTCTGGGACAGGCGGTTTGGGAACAGGCGTGGAATTCAGGCGAGGCGACCATTGATTACAAATGGACCAATCCCGTTTCAAAGTTAACTGAGAAAAAGACCGGCTACTTTAAGAAGGTTGGTGAAGATATTTGCGGAGTATCGGCTTACACGGATTAAGACTACTCACATTCAAGATCTAAGGGGCTTCGACTATGAGTTCCCGCCCAAAAGTAAAGTTCGGTTTCTTTCTTCCTTTCATGTACTTCGCCGCAGTCTGGGAAAGCGAAGTGATCAGGATGGGCAGCGCTATCGTTGCGTCGCACGGAACGTAAGCAGTGTGGGCGCCGCGGGCCAGTTTGCCGTAAATCAATCCCTCATCAAACGACACCGCATTCGAGCGACCGCCGGGATGTGGATTATCCGTCGAGATCTGAATCGCGTATTTATGGCCGTGATGATGCTCTTTTTGCAGGAACGACGAGAGTGTTGCCTGTTGAATAAAACTCTTCGTAGTTCCGCCACCCATGTTAATAATGCCGGAAATGCGCGCATGGGCCATGACGTTCATCATGTCGAGCACATCCTGGATGATGTCGAACATGAAATTGTTCTTCTTCTCAAAACGAGCGCCAGCTATCCCGACGGCAAGACCGCTATCAGCAATCGCAGGACAAAAGATCGGTACCCGGGCCTTGTAGGCGGAAGTCAGCACTCCATCTTCGGAGGCTATCTCTGCCAACTCTCTACCGAGAAGGTGTAGGAACTCACGAGGTGAATACGGGCGTGTTTGGTCCAGCTGATTTGTGAAGCCTCCAATCCACTCCTTCGCTTCACGGTATTCCTCGTCGCTCGCCAGCAAGTCCCACATCCGGCTGATCTGGGCCGACTCGAGTTCGGCATCGGTCATACTCGGGTGAGCCTGAAAATGATAACGGCCTAACGTTTCATGCAGATCATGAAACAGCATTGAGCCTGACAGCACCAGCACGTCAACGAAACGATTCTTGATGACATAAGCAAGGAGTCGGCGCATTCCCGCGGGAATAAGCGCGCCGGAGCCTGCGACCAGAATTGTGGTGTTGTCGCCGAGCATGTCGAGCCAGATGCGATGGGCTTCGGCTAATTGCCGTCCACCGAAGCCGGTGCCTTCCATCTTCTCGAGTAGTCCTGCCACTGACCGATCGCGGTCCACTTGAACTGGACGCGTCGGGGTGGTTAGGTATTTTGAAGCCTTGGGTTTTCGTTGAGTGACCATGCAGGTT
The DNA here is from genome assembly GCA_003222935.1 of Acidobacteriota bacterium. GTDB lineage: Bacteria > Acidobacteriota > Blastocatellia > Pyrinomonadales > Pyrinomonadaceae > PSRF01. The sequence continues at coordinate 4,257 of QHXL01000105.1, read as the reverse complement.
GTAAACCTCGCAAACTAGAGTGTTCCCTAATAATAGTGCGTATTACATCGGTTAATAATCGGTTTTTCGTCGTGAACGGGTTTTCACTCCGTTTACAGCGAGATAGGTATAAGCCTCGTAACGCGATTCGTAGAATTGAGTCACCTCGGCAGCGCCGGCCTCGCTCAATTCACCATCTTTTACACGTCGAGAGATCAGACGTCGGAAGCCATCGTGTAAAAAAGTGCGTTCATATCGAGCACGTTCCGCAGCGCCACCTACGGTTGTGCCTTTGATTACCTTTTTGATGAGAAATCCTTCGTCGTCGATATGAATATGGGCTTCGTGCGGAGCGCCGAAAAGGTTGTGATTGTTTCCCATCACTTCCTGGTACGCACCTACTAACAAAAATGCTAAGTAATACGGCTCATCCGGGTTTAATGCATGAAGTTCGAGTACTTGTTTTACGTCGTGTAGATCAACGAACTTATCGACAATGCCGTCAGAATCGCAGGTGATGTCGCAAAGCGGTCGGTGGTTTGTTGAGATGGTGAATGGGCACAATTGGGAATAGCTGATCGAGTGCCCAGTGATCAGGAACTGAACGAAAGACCGAGAAATTAGTTAAGTACTTGGCGCAAAGTAGCCGGCGCAACTCACCAAACTCCTCCGATACGTACTTGGCTTGCTGTGCGTATTTATCGGCCCGTTCGCAAATATCCCAAAATAAGACTTCGCCTTTGGCTCGATCCTCGAGGGATATCAGGCCGAGATTGAACAACGTAAACAACTCTTCCCGATGTTCCAGTGAGTCGTGATAGTACTCGCGATAATTTTTGACTGTGATCGATTCACGCAGGTCGCCCAGTTCGATTACGACTTGCGGATCGTCCTCGTCAATCGCAATCGGTGTGATGTCCTCAACAACGGTTTCGATCTCGTCGAGTACATTTGTCACCAGGATTGCA
>QHXL01000105.1:517-3252 GCA_003222935.1 Acidobacteriota bacterium | reverse complement strand
TTTCGTCATCACACACTTGTTTGATGGTGTAGATAACGTCGTTCGCAAACTCCTCCGCAGTGTAGTTAGCCGAAGAATCAAACGCAGTCTTTGAACCGTCGTAATCGACTGCCATTCCACCGCCAACATCGAGCAGCTCGATCGGCACTTTCATCTGATAGACCTTGGCATAGACGCGAGCTGCTTCTTTCATCGCGTTCTTAATGCGCTTGATGTCTGTCAGTTGGGAACCGATATGAAAGTGAAGGAGCCTTAGCATATCCAGTCTGCCGGCTTCTTCAAGACGCTGTATGACCTCAAGCAACTCGGTTGTTGTTAATCCAAACTTGGCAGCTTCTCCGCCGGATTTCTCCCAGCGTCCCGAACCCTTTGAGTAGAGTTTCACGCGCATGCCAATGATTGGCAGCGGTCCTTCGTGACGTTCTGCCACGTTGAGGACGTGATCGAGTTCGGTCAGTTTTTCGATAACGATCACAACCCTTTTGCCGCAGAGCGCCCCGGCAAATGCCAGTTCGATGAACTCCTGATCCTTGAAACCATTCAAGACAAGTAGACTGTCGGCAGGTTGTTCGAGTGCCAGGGCAGCGTAAAGCTCAGCCTTCGACCCGGCTTCCAGGCCGAAACCGTAACGCGAACCCTCGCGAAGATACTCTTCGACAACAGAACGTTGTTGATTGACCTTCATCGGGTAAACACACATGTGTGAACCCTGGTATTCGAATTCTCTAATTGATCGACTGAATGCGCGCTGAAGTTTTCTTACTTGCGCCGCCACAAGTTGCGGAAAGCGAAGTAGAACTGGCGCTGTGATGCCGCGTTTGGCCAGGTCATCGATGATCTCTTTAAGGTCCGCGGAGCGAGGATCACCTTCTACAGGGCGGACAATGAGATTTCCCTTTCGGTTTACGTCAAAGTAACCAGCACCCCAGTTTTCAATTCCATAAGTTTCGAGCGTCTGCTCGATTGCCGTGGTCAATTAGCGGTCTCCTGCCTTAAGTCTGAAAGTAGTTCAATAAAGATTCGAATGCCGAAAACGCAGTTATACATTTTCCCGAGTCGAGTTGCGGAGTTTCGGTTGGGTGGAACGCTTTAATCGCGCAATGTAACAGAAAACCGAGGCGACGGTCTATAACTTTTTTGTTTCAGCTGCGGCCCAAAAAGCCACAAAATCCGTGGAAATACTGAGTGTTTTAAGCAAAAAGCTGATCTCAAGCCGGAAGATTTTAACTGTTGCTTCAGTTCAGTATTGACAGTCTTTCACCTATTGAGTTGCTGGCCCCGCGAAAAGAGTTGTTAGTGATTTGGGCGAATTGAAGCGCCTTCTTATCGTTTCCTTCAATTGTTGGATATGCCGATGTGTACAATTCCTAATGCCAAAGGAATTGAACTATCCGCGATAGAGATTGTTTGGTTTCGCACTCAAAATGAAGCCTGCAAGTGAATAGATATTTCTTATCTACTCATTACCGGGAAACGTCTTGACATCGAAAGACTCGCCACTATAATTGCCTCTTTTTGTAGCGCCCGTCGTTCAATGACGCACGCCCGTTTTCGAAGACTCGTAAGCCACTTCAGTATACTTCGCACCATAGAAAGCGCCGGGGCGAAGAGCACCTCCAACACTCCCATTTTTCAGGAGATTACATGAACCCTAAGACTGTCTTGAAATATGCCGCTGACCAGGGAGCCAAGTTTGTCTCAGTTCGTTTTACAGACTTACCTGGCTCCTGGCAACACTTAACATTTCCCATCGGTGAACTTGGTGAAGAGCAGTTCGAAGATGGATTCGGCTTCGATGCTTCGTCGATTCGTGGTTGGGCTGCTATCCACGAATCAGACATGCTGCTCGTGCCCGATGCTTCACGGTTCTGGATGGATCCGTTTTCAGAACAAGCAACTCTTTGTTTGATAGGCAACGCCGTCGACCCGATAACTAAAGAAGGTTATGCCTTTGATCCGCGTTCGGTAGCGCAGCGCGCTGAGAGCTATTTGAAGTTTACTGGTCTCGCCGACACCGTCTATTTCGGTCCCGAAGCGGAATTCTTCGTTTTTGACTCTGCAAAATTTCATAACGAACAACATTCAGCGGGCTATGCAATCGACTCCGATGAAGGTCACTGGAACAGTGGTCGTAACGCGGACGAGTTTGCGGGATCAAATCTTGGCTATCGTATCCGACCGAAAGAAGGTTATGTACCGGTTTCACCGACGGATTCACTCATTGATCTGCGCAACGAGATTTCATTGACTCTCGGCAAGTGCGGCGTCACGGTTGAATGTCATCACCACGAAGTGGCAACGGCTGGTCAATGTGAGATCGACTTCCGTTACGCGACGATGTTGGGAACAGCCGACAGCCTGCAAATCTTCAAGTATGTCGTTCGCAATACTGCTTATCAGTTCGGCAAATCTGCGACGTTCATGCCGAAACCGTTGTTTGGCGACAACGGGTCTGGCATGCACTGTCACCAGTCACTCTGGAAGAACGAAAAACCACTGTTCGCAGGTGATCTCTACGCGGGGCTTTCAGAGATGGCTAAGTACTACATTGGCGGACTTCTGAAACACGCGGCCGCTGTTGTTGCTTTCGCTGCGCCCACTACGAACAGTTACAAACGACTCGTTCCAGGCTTTGAAGCGCCAGTGAACCTGGCGTACTCGGCGAGAAATCGTTCGGCTGCGATTCGTATTCCGATGTTCTCGACGAATCCAAAACTGAAACGACTTGAGTTTCG
>QHXL01000105.1:0-473 GCA_003222935.1 Acidobacteriota bacterium | reverse complement strand
TCGGCAATGTTGCTGGCTGGTTTGGACGGAATTCAAAACAGGATCGATCCGGGTGAGCCACTCGAGAAAGACATCTACGATCTGTCGCCGGAAGAACTGAAGGACGTCCCGACGTTACCGGGTTCACTGGACGACTCACTCAAGGCTCTTGAAGCGGATCACGACTTCCTGCTGAAGGGCGATGTTTTTAGTCCGCAATTGATCGAGCGATGGATTACTTACAAACGCGATCGCGAGATCACTCCGCTGCGAATGAGACCCCATCCGTTAGAGTTTGCGATGTACTACGATATCTAAGGCAGTCCATCATCGCATTAACCCTTTCTGCGCTTCCTTTGTGGACCACTGGAGGCGCAGAAGTGTTTTATGTCCGATATGCTTTAGGTTGTCGTGACTTGGACAAGAGGCTTTTAAACACCAGAAGGTCCTGAGAGAAAGTCACGACAAGCTAAAGCATATCGGACATTTTGGAT
>QHXL01000509.1:3976-4309 GCA_003222935.1 Acidobacteriota bacterium | reverse complement strand
CACGCACCGAGAATGAGCCGCGACCATCGAGGGCCTGGGTGCGTTGCTCAGTCGAAAGCATCACCAATTGCCGGGGAGCCTCATAAGGTAGCGGCTGCAGCAGGACTGTATTAACGACAGAAAAGATCGTGGTGTTGGCACCGATGCCCAGTGCGATAGCAATTATGGCCAGGAGTGAAAAACCAGGCGTGTTGGTTAACATGCGAACCGAATGAGTAAGGTTCTTCCAAAGCTTTTCCATTATTGGTCCTTCTGCTCGAAAGGCTCTTGGTGATCGAAGTGAATGAAACGATCCGAATATTCAAATGAAGATTTGGAGAAGACCTGTTGAAC
>QHXL01000509.1:3190-3781 GCA_003222935.1 Acidobacteriota bacterium | reverse complement strand
CCGTGCAATTACGAAGGACCGAAGATTCAAGCCGCCTGCTTGCTCCGCTATTCAATGGATTACTATTTCATAATCGAAATCAACAATCCCATTTTCGAACTCTTTTAGACGATTCGAACAATGGGATTTGACGCATGAGTTTTTGTACTACGAGCCGATAACTTCAACTGCCACGCACGATCGTTTGACTGTAAAATAACGCTCGGCAGACGAACACACTCGACCTGATTTCAACAAAGACACTATGAGCAACGACAAACAAAAACTATCCAGACGCGACCTCCTCAAAACGGCAACAATCGGTGGCCTTGGTTTAAGTGTATTTGGGGCTGAACCGCTGGAAGCCACTGAACAGCAAGTTGTCCCCCGACCTGCAACTCAAAAGACGATGATCGGCGTTAGATTTGAACCGCGCGACGTTGTTCGCCTCGGCATCGTCGGCGTTGGACTTCGCGGAACAGACGTGCTGGGAGAATTCCTCGCAATCGACAAAGTTGTAGTCAATGCGGTGTGTGATGTGGTGAAGGAGAAGTGTGAACGCGCAGCCAGATTGGTTGAGAAGGCCGGACAAAAAACACCGGCCATCTACGC
>QHXL01000509.1:0-3178 GCA_003222935.1 Acidobacteriota bacterium | reverse complement strand
AAGCTTTCAAGTCGCGACGACCTTGATTTTATTTACATTGCGACACCATGGGAGTGGCATGTCCCTCAAGTTCTCGCCGCACTGAAAGCGGGTAAGCATGTCGGTAGCGAAGTTCCAGTCGCGTACACAATCGAAGACTGCTGGAAGATTGTTGACGCCTCCGAAAAAATGCGTCGCCACTGTTTGATCATGGAGAACTGTTGTTACGACTACTCAGAGATGATGGTGCTGAATATGGCCCGTGCCGGGCTCTTAGGCGAACTCATACATGGCGAGTGCGCTTATAACCACGATCTGCGCGAAATTCTGTTTGAGAACCGGGACGAGGGGCTGTGGCGGCGTAAACATCACACCCTGCGCGACAGCAATCTCTATCCGACGCACGGCCTTGGCCCAATGGCCAATTACATGGGCATTAATCGCGGGGACAAGTTTGATCACATCGTTTCAATGAGTTCCGCGCATCTCGGTTTGGAGGCATATCGCAAAGATCACGTACCCACGGGTGATGCAAAGTGGAAAGAGACTTACAAGACCGGGGACTACAACACCAGCATGATCAAAACAGCCCGGGGTCGTACGATCATGTTGCAACACAACGTCAGTACACCGCGACCTTACGATCGCATCAATCTAATTCAAGGCACTAAAGGAATCTTCCGCGCTTACCCACCACGCATCTTCATTGACGGTCAGGAAGGCGGACACGCTTGGACCAACCTTGATAAATACAAAGCGCAGTACGAATCGGACCTTTGGAAAAAAGAGGGTGAGACAGCGCGAAAGCTGGGTGGCCACGGCGGGATGGACTACTTGATGTGTTACCGGCTGATTCAATGTATCCGTGAGGGATTGGAACCGGACATTGACGTGTATGACGCTGCCGCCTGGAGTGTACCTGGACCATTAAGTGAACGTTCCGTCGCAAGTGGGAGCATGCCCGTCAAGTTCCCTGACTTCACGCGCGGTAACTGGCAGCGCCAGAGATGAGATCAACAGCACAGCTGCTGTCGACCGATCTCCTTGATTCGTGTGTCGGGCCACTTTTCGAGATGACTGTAAGCGGGATGATTCGGCTTCGGCTGACAGGGATTACGCGCAGCGTTGTAACAGCAAATCAGTGACCAGCGCGGGTTGGGACTACGATTCGCATCTGACCGATGTAGCAAGTTTGCGTGGAAGAAAAGCGCACTCCCGGGTTTCATTTCACAATGGACCAAATCCAGATACTTCAAGGCCTCATCAACACGAGCCTGGTCGGCGCCGGTTTGTTGTCCGGTTTTTCCGTGCTCTATTCGTCCCATCAGATGTGAACCCCGAATCACCTGCAGACAGCCGTTTTCTTTCGTCGCCGTGTCGACTGCAATCAAACAACTCGCCATGTAAGGAAACAAACAGCCATTTGAGTACCAGTAGCCGTAGTCCTGATGCCACTCCCACGAGCCGCCAACAAGAGGTTCCTTTAACATCATTTTGTGGTGGTAGTGATACACCTCACCACCCAGTATCTCTTCCATAGGTTCGACAATCCGACAGCAACGAACGAACGCGCTGTAAATGTCGTCCTCAAGCGAATCGGTAATCCACAACCTGCTCTTACCTGCATGTGCGTCGCTCCGTTCCAGTGCTTCCTGCGCGAGACGCTGGTCGTTCCTGGCGATTCTTATCAGCAGGTCCATCTCTTCAGCATCGAAAAGGCCTTCCCACAACAGATATCCATCTCGATTGAATGACTCCAGCTGTTCGTCAGTGAATGCCATCATTTTCTTCCTCGCTCAGTTTCCTCCTCCACTCCGGAGGAGTGAAATGTTTATAACCCAGCACAGTCCCGAAGTCCTGGCACTCCTTTAGGAGTGCGATGTGCCGTGTCGCCTTGCTTCGGACATGTCGCTCCTAACGGAGCGAGAGAAGTTGCTGTAGCTGAGGTCTATAAACATTACACTCCTACGGAGTGTAGAAAGTCCCATCATGCCTTTCCCATTAAGTGGCCTACCTTCAGAATCAGCACGCAACTCGGTGCATGCGTAATCTCACTGTCAATGACCATTCTGACCGCCTCACTCAGCTTCACTTTCACTATCCGAATAATCTCTGACGCATCGGGGTCAGGTGGAAAAAAACTCAATTTCTTAGCGAGGAATAGTTGCGCGGGTGCATACAGCATCGAAGTCATAGGATGCACCATACCTAAGTCGATCCACGTCTCCGCTTCGATTCCCAACTCTTCTCTCAATTCACGTCGCGCCGTCTCAGCCGTCGATTCGTCGACCTCAACTCCTCCACTCACAACTTCGATACTTTCCTGTTCAATTGCATAGCGATACTCCGCGGTCAAATAAACCTCCTCGTATTCATCAATTGCGAGTACGGACACACCGGGCTTTACTCGAACAGTTGCAAATATTCCGGCGTCCCCATTCGGCTGAACAACCTGGTCCTCGCACACATCCAACCACGCATTCCGGTACTTTTCGATCGAGTCGCCGACCAGCCATGGCCCCTTCTTCTTATTCATCAAGCTACACCCTGAGCTTCCGCGAATGGCCATTGCTTCGTGTGACGTGACCACAGGAAAAAGCAGAAGACACCCAACATCAAAGTACCCAAACCAAAAGCGATGATGAGCCAATTCGTTGTCGCGAACACAAACATCCAACCAAACAACGCTCAATTCCGGTTGGTTCCTGCGCAGCAGGGAAACCGCCAGGATCTGACCTATAAACTGAATCAGAATTCGAGTAGTGATGAGCGCATCAATGACCATGCCGAGTGTGAAGAAACTACAGACGATGGCGATGATCCCGAGGACAACAAGCGACACGTATGGAAAGTTCTTGCGTGGATGGAGACGGCCAAAGACTCTGAAAAAGTAGCCGTCAATTTCCGCCGCGTAAGGAACACGGGAGTAACCATGCAATAATGCGAATACTGATCCGAAAGCGGTCCACAACACCATAGCCGTAAAGATAGTTGCCACTCGGGTTCCGTAAACCCGCTCCATAAAGATCGAAACGACGAAGTTCGACTCCGGATGTTGCTCAGCAGGGACTAACTCCCTCCATGGCACGACTCCAATCACGGAGAAGTTGATAGCGACGTAGATTAGCGCAACGGCAATAACGCTGATGATTACCGAGCGGGGTATTGTGCGACCAGGGTTTCGCACTTCATCTCCGAT
>QHXL01000508.1:468-3797 GCA_003222935.1 Acidobacteriota bacterium | reverse complement strand
AGTTAATCGGGCTCCGCTTTTCGGACTCTAGTCGGGACGTTGATGAGTGTCAAGAGATCAAATCAAATGTCCGATATGCTTCAGCTTGTCGTGACTCTGATTACAGCGGAGATGGCGCTAACTCAAGTCACGACAAACTAAAGTTCGTCGGACAACTAGCAGCCTTCAACCGCCTGCGAGGCGATCTCGTTCTCTCTGCACCAACACGCGGCGAAGAATTTTTCCTGATGGAGATTTGGGAATTTGTTCGACCACTTCCAGGTAACGAATCTTCTTGTGAGGCGCAACGCGCTCTGCAACATACTGCAGGATGGCTCCTGGCTCAGATTCTTTTCTCAAAACAACAATCGCCTTTGGCACTTCACCCGCCTCATCGTCAGGGTAGGGAATCACAGCCGCGTCGCCGACGCACGGATGAGTGAGCAGCACAGCTTCCAGTTCGGCAGGCGGAACTTGAAATCCTTTGTACTTGATCAGTTCCTTTGCACGGTCGACGATGAAGAAGTGTCCATCATCATCCGCATAGCCAATATCGCCTGTGTGTAACCAGCCTTCAGGGTCTATCGTGCTCGCTGTCGCTTCAGGATTGTTCAGGTAACCCTTCATTATCTGCGGACCGCGCACACAAAGTTCACCTCGTTGGTTTCTACCCAGTGCTTCGCCCGTCTCGAGATCGACAATCTTGCACTCAGTATTAGGCGCAGCGACACCCACCGAACCAAACTTCACATCGTCAGGATTTGAAGGTGATGAATGCGTCACTGGACTCGTCTCAGTCATTCCATATCCCTGTCGAATTGCACAGCCGAGTCGGTCCATACACGCTTTTGTTAGGTCTGGTCCAAGCGGGGCTGCGCCCGAAAAGATTGTCCTCAGTTTCGGCAGTTTGTAGTTGTCGACGATTGGAAGTTTACTCAAGCTCAGCAGGATTGGAGGCACGAGATGGGCGAGGCTGATTTCGTAGTCCTGGGCCGCCTGGAGAAAAGCTTCCAGATCAAAGCGCGGCATGATGACAATGGTTGCACCCTTGTAAAGACCCATGTTCAGGACCACCATCAGGCCATAGATATGAAACAGGGGAAGAACACAGATCAACTTGTCGCTCTCGTAAAAATAGTCGAGGCCATCCATCTGCTTCATGTTCGAAATGAGGTTGTAATGCGTCAACATCACACCTTTGGGTAAGCCTGTTGTTCCACTGGAGTAGGGAAGTGCGACCAGGTCCTCCCGCGGGTTGATAGTCACTTCAGGAAGTGGTTCCTGGTTTTCGGCCAACAGTGAAGCAAACGGCGTCGCTCCTTCAGCAGTACCAAAAACATAGATCTCCTCGATACTGGCTTCGCTGGAAGCTGCCTGCGCCTTCTCCATAAATGCGGGAATCGTTATGAGAAACCGTGTATTGGAATTTTTAAGTTGGTGCGCGATTTCGCGCTCCGTGTAGAGCGGGTTGATGAGAGTGGAAATCCCTCCGAGCGTGGCGACAGCATGGAAGATAATCGCGTACTCGGGCAGGTTTGGAGAAAGAATGCCGAACACTTCACCCTGCTTGAATCCGCGTTTCGATAAATTAGCAGCTACGTTGTGGATCGACTCTGTTAATTGAGCGTACGTGATGGTGCGACCAGTTGACGCCTCGACCAATGCTGGTTTATCTCCAAGTTCGCTCGCTCTCCCGAGCACAAAACTCGTAAGCGACACTTCGGGAACAGGAACATCTGCGTAGGGACTTTTAATAATCATAAGAATCTAGAGAGTGGGCCACTTACCATGAGTTGGACTCGTTGAGCTTCCGAGGTCGTTTACCTTAGCAGGATGACCGCAACTCTGAAAAGGGTTTATATTCCACAGACTCAACATGGCGCTACTCGCTATTGAAGGGAATCACGAATGACTGAATCTGAGAAACGGCCCCTCAACATTATCTGCCTCGCCACGTATTTCAAAGGCGTGGATTTTATCCGCGAGTGCAAAGCACAGGGTTGTAACGTGGTGCTGATAACGAAGGAAAAAATGTTGCAGGAAGACTGGCCGCGCGACAGTCTCGACGATTTGATCGCTGTGCCGAACGATGCTGGTCCGGCTTTGTTTATCGACCTGGTAGCGTTCCTTTCAAGAAAGATGAAGGTCGATAGAGTGATCGCACTTGAAGAGTTTGACGTGGTTACGGCCGCGCTGATTCGCGAGCACCTCTGCTTACCAGGGCTGAGTAGTTCCCGCGCGAAGATCTTCCGCGACAAGTTGTCGATGGCTGTACACAGCCAGCAAGCGGGGATAACAGTTCCCGACTTTGTGCCACTGATCAACCCGGACGAAGTGCGCGCGTTTATGGAACGTGTGCCCGGTCCATGGGTCATCAAGCCGAGGTCAGATGTGTCAGCTATTGGAATTCGCAAAGTTGAACGGGCCGAAGAAGTTTGGCGCGCAATGGATGAAATGAATGAGCGCGAGAATCTGCGCGAACGAGCTTCCTATTACGTGCTGGCCCGATTTATTCCGGGAGAAGTCTTCCATGTTGATTCCGTTGTGAACGGTGGAAAGGTTGTCTTCTCTGGAGTCAACCGTTATGGCCGTCCGCCGATGCAAGTTGCGCATGGTGGAGGAGCTTACGTCTCAAAGACGTTGTTGAGAGGCTCAGCCGACGAGAAAACTTTGACGGATATAAACAAGAAACTCATCAAAGGGCTCGGACTTCAGCGAGGAACTACGCATGCTGAATTTATTAAGAGCGCCACTGATGGGAAGTTCTACTTTTTGGAGATCGCGGCGCGAGTTGGTGGTGCGTACATCGCCGATGTACTGGAAGCTGCGTCAGGAATAAACATCTGGCGCGAGTGGAGGAGTACGCTGGAATAATTCTTTCGCTTGCCAGGCAAGAGCAGCCGGACACTTCGGCGTATGTTGATGAAGAGATCGTCTATCGGGTCAAGAAGCGGCATCATGCCGGGATGATCGTTCGCGCGACTCGATTAGAACGAGTGAACGAATTGCTCGATGAATATTCGACTCGTTTTGTCGAAGACTTTGTTGCTGTCGTGCCTCCACCCGAGAGACCGGAGTAGATGGCCGTCTATGTCGATTCTTGATTTGTTCACTTCGCAGTTAATCTACAAGTTCATTTTGGTTTTGCTGACTTCGCTTGTGTTGTTAACTCTGGCTAGTCAGTTTGGCCGTCTTCTTTATCTCGAACTCACAACCCACTTCCGACTTCAGTACGTACTGCTGGCGCTATTTTGCATGCTGGTACTGGCAGGCTTTCAATCCTGGAAGTTTGCGGCCATAGCAGTCTTCTGCGCCGGGTTAAACCTCGTATACGTTATTCCTTACTATCG
>QHXL01000508.1:0-408 GCA_003222935.1 Acidobacteriota bacterium | reverse complement strand
AAGACCAACAAGAAATATCAGAAACTGCTCAAGGTTGTGCGTACGGCCAATGCTGATGTCGTGGTGTTGCAGGAACTCACAGCGACGTGGAACGAAGAGACGCAAGGGCTGCGGCAGGAGTATCCGCATGTAGTTTTTGAACCGCGACCAAGTGGTTCGGGAATGGCTGTCTTGAGTCGCTATCCTTTAGAAGAGGCGCAGACACTAACCCTCGACGATTCAAGCCACATCGCGATTCTTGTTCGACTCAAGATTGGAGAGGAGTCGATCTCGGTGTTGGCGCTTCATCCCACGACGCCAATTACGCCGTTCAGATTCAAGAACCGCAACCGGCAATACCGAGAGGCCGCGGCGCTCGTAAAGAACATCGCCGGCCCAAGAGTCATCATCGGCGATCTCAATGTCACG
>QHXL01000507.1:4923-6924 GCA_003222935.1 Acidobacteriota bacterium | reverse complement strand
ATGACGCTGCGCCATTTGTAACAGTGCATTCGTTCGCGCCCGCTGTATCTGAAGTTGAGAACTGAACCGTGACCGCTGTTTGGCTCACGCCCAGCAACGAAACTTGAACATCCACGTGACCAGCTCCTTCGTTGGCGCTGGCTGTCGCAGCGTTGAATTGCACAACAGGGCCAACACCCTGCTGAAGCTGAGACTCACTCATCGCAAACACGACATCAGAGGTGTAAACCGCACGCATTGCGTGTACGCCCGTAGATAGATCCGACTTCACCAAAGTTGCCTGGCCACTGGAGTTTGGCGCCATCTGTCCAATGGCGGTCTGTCCATCGTAGAAGGTTACGAATCCACACGGCATCTGCGCGACATTGGGAACTGGAATGCACGACGTGGTCGCAGTGAATGTCACTGCCTCACCCGGATTGGCAAATGGATTCGAAGTCGTAAGCGTCGTAGCACTCGCACTGCGATGTACTTTCTGCACCATTGTCACTGACGTCGATTGATGACTTCCGTCGCCGTTGTAGGTCGCCGTGATGAAATGGTTTCCAAAGTTAGTGGCGTTAGAGACAAGTGTCGAGGTCGTGACCGAAGCCCGACCATTGCTGTCCAGCGGAACATTGGTGGCGAGCGTGGTTCTGACTTCTGTTAAGCCGTTATAACTCAGATCAGTGAACGTCACAGTTCCAGTCGGCGACGGCGCGCTGCCCGCGACAGTTGCGGTAAAAGTAATCGCATCGCCAACGACAGTTCTTCTCAAATCAGGCGATGAAGAAGCAATCGAAATCTCAATCCCAGCTTTCGTCCCTACCGCGAAAAGGTTTCCGCCATTCAAGGTATAGAGTGTCCCGTCTGGACCAATGACAGTAGGGACATACGGTTGCAGAATTCCCGGGGTGAGCACCACACCCTGGTCGACCGAATTCGTGCCCAGGTTCCACCGATAGAGATGTCCATCCTCACTATCGAAGTAGACTGTCTTGGTTGCAGGATTAACAGCAGGAGCATTGATGCAGAACTCCTGAACGGCAAATGGAAAGGTTGATCCAGCGTCGTCGGGAGTAAACGCTAGCACACTCAAAACCTCTCGCATCTCAACAAGACCGGGCGACGTCGCGTGCGGATCGATTTGAGTAGCGTTGGGATCGAGTACCGCAACTTTGTTAACGCCGGACGAATCGGCGGACGGATAATCGTTGTACTTGCAAAATATCAGATAGGACGAGGCGCCCGTGTAGGAAGGAACCATACTCGCCGGAACGATCCCCGGTGTGTAATCCCAACCAAAGCCTCCGGGAATTTTTGTTGTTTGCAGATCAGAACTGTAGTGCAGAAGAAACCCTCTTGAGCCATTGCCAGTATTTCCAAAGACGCCGAAATACACATCGCCGTCAGGCGCAACCATCGGCGTCGATGTTCCATCCTCGTGAACTCTCGTCCCGCCGCCATTGCGTGGATCTCTCAAAAAGACTGTGTGCCTGGTTGCCAGGGTAGTTGAGTTGAGTTCTACAAGGTACGAATAAAACACGTTGGTCGAAGCCTTAACCGGGAAATAGACTGAAGTCTCATCGTTACTTAGCGCTGGACCAGCGTTATGACTGTCTCGATCTATTTGCGAGTCATTTGCCGCAGTGCCTGCCAGTACAAATGTGCCTGTGCCGGTGGAGCTAATGCTAGCGAGACCGCTTTGCGATGTGTTGAGTGGAGCGGGTGCGGCTCCCTGTACTCGGAATCCAAAGAATATGTTGCCGGATGTGTCTGCGGTGATTGGCGTGTTGACGAAAATGGTGTTGTCGTAATTTGTCTTGTTAGCGTTGTAGCTGGCTAACGAGGTATAGAAAACGTCGCGCACTGGAGCACCTGGAGTATTCGAATCGATGTTATCGACATGGAACATCGTGCCGCCCGCGCCAGCGTAATACAGTCGCGTACCGACGATACATACGTTGTAAGAAGGGATCCAATTGTGCGACGGCATGATGTAGTCCGTGGCGAGTGTGTATT
>QHXL01000507.1:0-4821 GCA_003222935.1 Acidobacteriota bacterium | reverse complement strand
CAGTGACGTTAAGATCGATGTCGGTCTGCCACTTTAGTACGTTGAGGTTTGTCGCCGGTGGTGTGAAGACTCCGGTGTGCTGAGCGTTGCCGGCGAAAGTTGTTTGCGCGACTACGCGATTGTTATTCACGTCGAAAGCAAATAAAGCAATGAAGATAATTAGTAGTTTGACTGTCAGACTTGTTGTTTTTAAGCGTGAGTAAGGTTTCACACGTTTCATCCCTGAGTTCCCCTCGTTCCTGAGCTTCGATTACAGCGTAACACGATTTACCAAATGTCCACTTTGTACAGAACTGGGTAAAAGACCTTTTGTGCACCGGTGCGCCTCTGGCGCGTTCCTTGCGGAATGCCTATGGCTTTCCGGCTCAGCTCTCTACCAAACTTAGAGGCTCCGCCTCGCTTTCAGCCTCAAGACTATTTCGTGTTAGTTATCGGAAAGCCGGAGGTGTTCCGCAAGGTGAGCGGCAGAGCCGTCTTGTGCTCTCCTGTTCTCTTACCGACTGATCAGATCTGTGTCGATCTGCGCTTATCTGCGGCTAATTTCAAGGGCCGAAGCGGTGGCGATATTCACCTGACAGGATGAAGGCCTTAACCATTTCAGCGTTTACAAAGTTGCCGCCAAAAGATTCCAACTTACCAAGCCAGAAGTCGTACCCGCTGAAATCTGAGTCGGGAAGATCATTTGGATTGCGACGCAGGTATCCGAAGTACTGGCCCAACACGAACGCTTTGTTGAACTCAGCATTACCCAGCTCAGTGTCATCTACGACCGCACGCAAGGCTTGAGCACGCTTTGACACGTCTGCGGGTGTTGCACCCAGGATGGCGATCAGATTTGCTTTGTCGGCAGTCGACAGAGCGTTGCCCGTGTTTGCGACAAGCCTGTCGACAAAAGCCTGCGCCGTCATGGAGTTTGGAAATGCGGCCAGAAATTCAGGTCGTTGGACAAACGCCAGCGTGTAGGCCTGTTTGTTGGCTTCAAGCGTCGCCTCCCATGGACCAATCCCAACCTGCACATCTTTTCCTATCTGCTGAGAGTCCTTTAGAAAATCCAGGTACCTGATCGGCACGGGCGCTCCCGGCAGATTTCCGAAAGCACTCTTATGCGTTCGATATGCGAAATAACCTGTTCCCTGAAACTCAATCGAAAGGAAGAACGCAGCAGAAACATTTATTCGCTTCACTTCAATGCACTGCACATTGGAACCGCAGAGATCGATCTCATTTTGCCAGAACCCATAGCCAGCCGGATCCGGCTCTCGATTCAGGAAATCGATGTAATGCTGACGCACAAAGAAACTGGTGAGGTCGATCGGATTCGCTGTCGTTGAAGCGTCGTTGTCGCTGATTGTCAGCGTTGCTGAGAATGGTGGTCCTAACGTCGTTCCCGAGGCGCTCGTCAACGTTAAGCTGAAATGCTCGGTCCCCTCGGCGAAAGCATCATCAACAATTGGTATCGATATCGACCTGGAAGTTTCGCCCGCAGCAAAGGTCACCGAGCCGACCGTGTTCAGATAATCGCAGCGCGACGATGCAGCTCCTGTAAAACTATCGCAGGGATTCGAACCCGCTGTGTCACTGGTCGCGTATCCGACACTCGCCACACCGGTAGTGCTGCCGAACCTGGTAATCGTTACAGTGGCGCTTCCCTGCCCCTCGTTAACGACATATTGAGTAGCGCTCAACTGAACACTGTTTGCCGTAGGCGACGCCTGAAACTGACCACGGATCTCGCCGTTGATGAAGTTGTTCGAATGAACGTTCGCATACCAGAGTCCGTTCTTAAGATCCGTTGACTGACCGGGCGAGAGCGCAATCTCAAAATCACTCACTTGCCCATTAGGCAATGGAAACAGTATTGGTCCGGCCACTCCGACTGGCGTCGGACCATGGATGTGAGCGGCTGTCTGCGCGCTGGAGAGACCGCTGAAGCTTAGTGACACTCTCGCAGTCGTTCCTGTTGCTGTTGAGTTGTTAGCTGGAGTCTCCTGCGCACCGTTGAGCGTGGCCACAAACAACATGCTCGGTTTTGACTTGATTTCGTAAACCGCGCCATTTGAGAGCGACACAACGTAGACATTTCCGTTTGGCGCAGTCTGAATATCGGTTGCCACCCCAAAGTCTCGACCAATCACTAAACTTTCACTTTCAGTTTGATCAAACTTGTCGAGGTTGTCGGCGACCCGATCTGCAAGCCGCGAATCGTCAAATTCAAAGTGCTGGCGATTGGCGTTGAGCTTGAATCTAAACAAGAAACCATTCAACAGAGTCGTTCGCGAGGCGCCAACCAGCATATTCCCTTCATATTGAGGACCAAGTCCACGACCTGAAATGAATCCCATGCCCGCAGGTGCAGTTGCATACTTCCAGCTAAACTCAGGATCGACGTATTGAGCGCCGGGCAACATGAACATCCGCGCCAAAGCCTGCTGAGGTGTATCGGCAATATTGCTGGTTGGCCAGCGAAGTTGTTGTAAGTTCCCAGCGCCGTATGTGCTCTCGATCGACTTGAACTGATCGATGCGAGCTAACGGACCCATCGTTTGAATCCAGCCACCGTTGAATCCCGGGATCACTCGATTCATCTCGTCGAATGCGTCGTCGCCGTTTTCCTGAGTCCACAGGTAACCGCTCAACGGATCCACAGCCATACCAAACCCGTTCCGCACACCGTAAGCAAAGATCTTCTTAACATTGGCCGCAGCCTCGCCACTGAGTGTGGTGGTCGCATTGAAGAACGGATTGTCCGTTGGGGTTGAACCATCGTCGTTGAGACGCAGCACGACGCCGGTCAAGTGGGCATTGTCTGGCTCAGGCCCGCCAAACTGATCGTCAGGTACTGGACCACCACTGGTGAGGTTTTGCAGCAGACCACGTCGACCGTTATCACCCATCAAAATATAAAGCTTGCCGTCATTGCCGAAACGCAACACACCACCGTTGTGATTTGATCGAGATCCCTGCCCGGGGTCTTGTTGTAATGCGCGCAACTTGATCAGGTTCTGACTGAACGTCAGCGTTGCGCCATTCCAAACATATCGATCTACTCGGTTGCCAAGTAGTGGAACGTTATCCGTGTCTGCGCTATCAGTACCTGAATTGGTCTCAGTCCAGTAAAGATAAACAAATCCGTTCTGTGCGAACTTCGGATGCAACGCGATTCCTAATAAACCTCGCTCGGAAGCGGGCGAACTATTGACCGGAAGATCGAGCACAGTGCTCTGCAAAGCGCCATTCACGATTCGCTGCACTTTGCCGGTCGTCTTTTCTAAGACGAAGAAATCATTGGCTCCGATAAACGCGAGACTAATTGGTTGATTTAAACCGCCGATGACTGTGCTGACCGTCAGATTTGGATCCAGCATCGTGGGTGAAGCTGATGCCGGCTGAATTGGAGTTGTGATGTTCGCGGAGTTGTTACTCGAATCGAAGTCGCTTTGACTCGCAGTGATTGAAACGCTGTTGGCAAGTTGCCCTGAAGACAATGGTGTCACATTGATCGTCACGACAGCACTCGCGCCAACCGCCAGGCTCCCCAAGTTACAGATCACCGGGTCACTGACCGAACAATTTCCTTGCGAAGTTGTAATTGCACCAACGGCTATTCCGAAGGGCAGGTCGTCACTCACGGTCACATTAGTGGCCGTTGCCGGACCATTGTTTGTCGCAACTATCCGGTAAGAAAGTACGAGTCCAGCCTGGCCGGGATTCGGTGAAACAGACTTCGTCACCGCCAGGTCAGCGCTTGTCGGACTAACAACTTGAAGTGTCGCTGGCGCTGAATGCGTCGTCGTGCCTGATTGGCCTACGACATTGAACTGATGACTACCTAGCGGTGTATTCGCAGCGGTGTTTAAGGTTAGTGTTGCTGTTTTCGAGTTTGCGTCAGTGATTGAAATTGATGTCGGATTGAAGACAGCATTCGCACCAGTGGGCAAACCATTTGTGCTCAAAGCGACTGGTCCAGTGAAGCCGGCGAGGGGCGTCACGGTTACGGTGTACTGAGCAGAGCCAACCGGCACAACCGTTCTCGTCGACGGAGAAACGCTGACGACAAAATCAGGTGTGGTTGAAGCGGGTGCGGCCGCCACGAAGGTCTTGTAGATAAAATCACCTGAAGTATTGCCGTCATTATTGGCCTGGTTACCGGCAGCATAAAAGCTCACAAAGCCGACGTCAGTTGGCGGTGCGGTCCAGTTGAAGGTCCAACTCGCGGTGTTTTGCTGACCGATAAAAGTACCGACCGCGGTGTGTTCAATGTATTGGCGGGCGCCACCTGGACCAGCGTTGTTAATCAGCTGAGTAGTACCGTCAAGTGGCACAAGCTCGCCGGCCTTCTCATCCGAAGTATCAAGAACGGTAAGTTGAAAACCCCAACGCACTCTGGTCGGGTCGGGGTTTGTATGAGTGACAGTGATTGGATAGGTTTGACCCGGAACGTAGGTTTGCGGCGCAGTGATGTTTATTTGTCCTGTGCCGGCATTAGCTGGAACGTGACATTCGGCACAGGCTTCGGGTTCTTCACCCGGTGCACCCGAATATCCCGGAGGTGGACCAGCGGAGAATGCGTGTACCGGTTGGGTGGTCGTGTTGGTGGATAAGAAGAATCCAACAATAGCCGCCAGGATCGCCGGGACGATAATTAACCTTACTCGTTCGAGGCTGTATCGGTGCTTTTGCGACATCGTTTTCGAATCAAGCAAACTTCACAGTGTTCAAGGTCAAATCCCTTCAGCCGTGTGGTGTCTGAGTTTCCACAATGGTCGCATTCGACATATCGTGAGAAAAATAGCCTAGCGAAGGCGCTAGGCTATTTTCTTC
>QHXL01000506.1 GCA_003222935.1 Acidobacteriota bacterium | reverse complement strand
GTTAATGAACTCCTACTTCGTCCTCTAGCCTATCGCGATGCCGATCGCATCGTCATGCTTTGGGAAGTAACACCCGAGGGCAGGCATCAGAACACCACTTCGCGCGCTAACTTTCGCGGCTGGCAAGATCAAAATACAAGTTTTCAATACATCTCTGCTTTTACCGACCAGCGCGTCAATCTTACCGGCGACGGAGAACCGGAAGAATTGTCGGCCCAATTCGCTACCCCTGAACTGTTCAAAGTACTTGGGGTCGATCCAATCCTGGGACGAACACTTTTGCCTGAAGACGCTGAAACTGGGAGACCCAAAGTAGTAGTACTTGGTTACGGGCTCTGGCAACGCAGATTTGGCGGACAACAAAACATTGTAGGTCAAAAAATAACTCTCAGCGGCGTGCCTCATTCCGTGGTTGGGGTCATGCCGGCGAGTTTTCAGTTTCATATCAAACAGAGATCCGGTACGGGACGGCCAGCCGAGCTCTGGTCTGTTTTACCGATGCCTCCTGCCGGGAACGTTCCGGCCGACAGGGGACGTTTTCTTTCGACTGTGGGTCGGCTAAAGGATGGTGTTTCTGTTGAGTACGCCGGATCTGAACTTCGCACGATTGAATCTCGACTTTCAGACGAGTCTCCGCAATTCAATAAAAATTACTCGGCGGAAGTCTTACCTTTACGTGAACAGTTTTTTGGCAACGTCCGTCGCCCTCTTTGGTTGATGCTGGGTGCTGTCGGTTTTGTGCTACTCATCGCGTGCGCAAATGTTGCCAACCTGCTCCTTTCCCTCGCTACATCACGTGAAAAAGAGATCGCGCTACGTGCAGCCCTCGGCGCACGCCGACTGCGAATCGTCAGACAGCTACTAACCGAAAGTTTGTTGTTATCAATAGTGGCGAGCGTCGTAGGTCTGGGTTTCGCATGGCTGGGAATAAAGGCATTGATTGCTATCAGCCCTCGCGACCTACTTTCACTTCCGAATGTTAGCCTGAACCTGACAGTTCTATTCTGGACTCTCGGTATTTCATTACTGACGGGTGTCGTATTTGGTTTGGCGCCCGCACTTCATGTTTCGCGTCTGAATCTCAACGACTCGCTTAAAGAGGGTGAACCGTCGATTGCGCAGCGCCCTGGTAGTTTCAGAAATCGCGCTCGCAGTGGTTTTACTGGCCAGTGCTGGCTTGTTGATTAAGAGTTTCATTTATCTACAACGGGTGGATCGCGGGTTCAGCTCAAACAATGTTCTAACGGCGGTAGTCCGACTTCCTGCAGCAAAGTATCGAGAAGATAGTCAGGTAGTGAACTTCTTTGCACAGGCACTCACTCAGATTCGCGCCATGCCGAATGTGAAATCGGCGGGCATGGTTAACTTTCTTCCCTTCTACGGGGGCCTGGGTTCGAATACAGCATTCAAAATTGGTGGTCTACCAACACCGCCGCCGGGCCAGGAACCTGGAACAGATGTTCGAGTCGTCCATTCAGGATACTTTCAAGCCATGGGTATTCCGTTAATGAGAGGCAGAACTTTTTCCGAGGTCGAGAATCGAGAAGCGAAACACGTCGTATTAATTAATGAAGCGTTGGCGCGTAAATATTTTCCCAATGAAGATCCTATCGGTAGGAAACTGGACGTTGCGATGTTCGAAGATTCAAACCCGACGGAGATCATCGGCATAGTTGGTAATGTGCGGTATGAAAGTTTGACGGACGAGATAGAACCTGCAGTCTACTTTCCACACCCCGAGCTTGCCTCAGACTAACGGCGATCCGAGCACGATTGCTCCGGCTCTACAAACGGAGATCCGGACGCTGGATCCAAATCAACCCCTTTCCGATGTCAGGACAATGAGCCAGGTACTGTCAGAGAGCGTTAGTCGTTCTCGTTTTAACACACTTCTCCTGGCGATTTTCGCCGGTCTGGCAA
Organism: Acidobacteriota bacterium; assembly: GCA_003222935.1. Lineage (GTDB taxonomy): Bacteria > Acidobacteriota > Blastocatellia > Pyrinomonadales > Pyrinomonadaceae > PSRF01. The sequence continues at coordinate 2,753 of QHXL01000506.1, read as the reverse complement.
CACTACTTTCCGCCGTGGGAATTTTCGGAGTAATGAACTATTCCGTAACATTACGCACAAGGGAAATCGGTCTGCGACTGGCAATCGGAGCGCAACCACGACAAGTCCTGCTACTGGTGTTGAAGCAAGGATTGCTTTTAACGTTGGTTGGAGTTGGTCTGGGTCTGGCAGCGGCGGTCGCGTTGACGCGACTGCTCTCAGGACTACTCTTCGGTGTTGCAGCAATCGACGCCACAACTTTTACGGCAATCTCAGTTCTACTCATCCTTGTCTCACTTTTGGCGTGTTATCTGCCGGCGAGAAAGGCAATGAGTATCGATCCGTTATCTGCTTTGAGGTACGAGTAACGAATACTTCTGGATCTCATCCCACCCACCTGCTAGCGCACCCATCACCTCCTAATCTACAATTGCTTCGTTAATCGATAATCTCCCCCGGATCACTTTTGTCATTCGCTGAGCGCACAAAAATCGGTCGGTACGAAATCTGCTCCATACTCGGCTCGGGTGGCATGGGCGAGGTTTATCTTGCCAACGATACCAAGCTCGATCGCAAAGTTGCACTCAAGATTTTGCATCCCGAGTTCGCCAACGACGATCGGGCCAGGCGGTTTGTTCTGGAAGCCAAGGCGGCATCCGCACTCAACCATCCGAACATTCTCACGATTTACGAAATCGACGAGATCGACTCCGAACAGTTCATCGCCACGGAGTTCATAGACGGCGAAACACTCCGAGAACGAATAAAAGCGTCGGCATTTTCCCCTCAAGACGCGATAGACATCGGGATTCAGATCGCGAGTGCTCTTTCAGCCACTCATGGTGTCGGCATCATTCATCGCGACATAAAACCAGAGAACATAATGTTGCGGCGCGATGGCATCGTTAAGGTTCTCGACTTTGGTCTGGCTAAACTCGCTCGTGAACGACACATGAGCCACACCGACCCGAACGCTCCCACTCAAGCCCAGGTTAAGACCGAAGCCGGAATGATTCTCGGCACGGCTCACTATATGTCGCCTGAACAAGCGAGAGGACTCGAAGTTGATGCACGGAGCGACATCTGGAGCCTGGGGTGTGTTCTTTACGAACTCGTTGCCGGTCGCCGGGCCTTTCAAGGTCCAACTACGATTGATGTGATGTCGGGAATTCTAAGAGCAGAACCGGAGCCACTGGAACTGGTGCTTCCGGATGGCCCGCGTGGATTTGAGCGGATCGTGAACCGGGCTTTGCGAAAAGAGCGTGACGAACGTTATCAGAACGTGCAAGACCTGCTGAAGGATCTCAAGAACTTGAAAATTCAGGTCGACAGCCAGGTTAAGAGCGGTTCTCCTGCCAGAGTCAGCAGTACCTCCACGGAATCTCTTGTTTCAGCTATTCCGGCGAACTCGATAGCAGTTCTCTACTTTGAAAACATGAATTCCGAACCCGACAGCGACTACTTCTGTGCCGGAATGACAGAAGACATCATCACCGATCTTTCCAAGCTAAAGGAATTAAAGGTCGTATCCCGTTCGGACGTGCTTCCCTATCGCAGGAAGGAAATAAACACGCGACAGGTTGGCGAAGCGTTGCGCGTAAATTACGTGCTCGAAGGAAGCGTCCGAAAAGCCGGAAATAGAATTCGTATTACGGCCCAACTCGTAAACATACGAGATGGGTATCATCTCTGGGCCGAACGATTCGATCGGTTTATTGAAGACATATTCGATCTGCAGAACGAGGTGTCGCAGAAGATCGTCGAGGCTCTAAAAATCTCACTGACGGATTCTGAGAAACAACTGCTTGCCCAAAAACCGACAGACAACTTGAGAGCCTACGACTTTTACATGCGAGGGCGCGAACTGCTTTACCAAAAAGGAAAGAAGAATACTGAGCGCGCCATTGAAATGTTTGAGAATGCGATCGCTCTGGATTCAGCTTTTGCCTCATCCTATGCAGGCCTGGCCGAGGCGTACTCTGCGATGTACGAGTGGTACGACGGGAATTCAGCCTGGCTAAGTAAGTCGATTGAGATCAATCAAAACGCGCTGACCCTTGATCCCTCTTCTTTAGAGGCACAGTTTGGAATAGCAATGGTCTATTTCCACCACCGGCGTTTTGCGGAATGCAAGCGAAGTCTTGAAGAGATTCTAAAAGCAAACTCCGAGTTCTATCCCGCGTACGTGCGACTCGGAATGATTGCCGAGCATGCAAACGATCTCGAGGACGCATTAAAACAGTATCGTCGCGCAGTAAAACTAAAGCCATATGATGAAGATCCCTGGCGATTCCTGGTGAGTGTCTATCGAAAACTTGGCAAAGACGAAGCTGCCCATGACGCGGCGCTCAAAGTTATAGAAATTACTTCGCGAAAGCTCGAGGCAAGTGTGGACGACGTAATTGTGATGAGTCGTCTGGCAGAAGCCTATGCTCGCTTTGGTGGCCAGCAAGAAGCCCAGGCCACATTGCGGCAAGTTTTTGAGTTGGAGCCAAACGATGCGTTGGCTATTTACAACTGTTCGTGCGCCTACGCGTTGTTGGGAGACAAGAACGCCGCACTTCTGACGTTGCGACGCGCATTTGATAACGGTTTTCGCACAGTAGGTCACTGGGCAAAATCGGAAACGGCATTCGATTCCATACGTGAAACACCTGAGTTCCAGGACCTGGTCGCTGAGCTGCAGTAGATTCCTCATAAACCGCTGATACTTTTGGCCCTGCGTTTCCGCATTTACCTATAGAGGAGAATGCTTTTAACAATGCAATGGAGAA
>QHXL01000499.1 GCA_003222935.1 Acidobacteriota bacterium | reverse complement strand
TTCAACTTCTTTGATTCGTTTACCCCCTTGACAGAACATGTCTATCAGCGAAGGCGACTTCGTTTCTCACTACAAAATCCACTCGAAAATTGGTGCGGGTGGCATGGGCGAAGTCTATCTCGCAACCGACACGTTGCTTGAGCGTAAGGTTGCTCTAAAAGTTTTGCCCAGTGACGTTTCTGCAAGCGACCATCGAATTCGCAGATTCCTTCAGGAAGCTAAGGCAGCATCCTCACTCAATCATCCCCACATCATCACGATTCATGAAGTCGGTGAAGAGAACTCAACCCATTACATTGCCACGGAGTTCATCAAGGGCGAAACGTTACGCGAAGCAATTACACGCGCGCCGTTGAAGATTGGCAGAGCGATTGAGATCAGCATTCAGGTAGCCTCGGCTCTGGCTGCTGCGCACGAAGTGAATATTGTTCATCGCGATATCAAACCAGAAAACGTCATGCTGCGCGAAGATGGCTACGTTAAAGTTCTGGACTTTGGTCTCGCCAAACTCCTGCAGCAAGAAGCTCCCGATCCGGAAGCCGCAACTCTCGTTAACACGGCCGCAGGAGTTGTGATGGGCACGATCAGTTACATGTCGCCGGAACAAGCTCGCGGTCTTGAGGTCGACGGCAGAACAGATGTTTGGAGTCTCGGCGCTGTGCTCTATGAAATGGTCACGGGCAGGCCGCCCTTCGAAGGCGCAACGATGAGTGATGTATTGGCGTCGCTATTGGATCGCGAGCCACCGCCATTAGCGCGCTATTCACCCGGAGTGCCGGCGGATTTGGAACGGATAATCAGAAAGGCTCTCGCGAAAGACCGCGACGAACGTTATCAAACCGCGAAGGACTTGCTTATCGATCTGAAGGCTTTAAGTCACGAGCTTGAGCGTAAGATATTTGAATCGGAAACTCCGCCACCAATACAGCAACCACCAAAGATCACCACCAAGCAAAGCTCACGAAAGAGTTTGCTGTTAAGGATAGGCATTCCCTTGTTGGTTCGCGATCGTTTCTGGCCTAAGGCAAAGGTTCCGAGCGAAACAATTACGCTCGCCATCCTGCCGTTTCTCCAACTCAATGCCAACGACGACACCGGCTTTCTCGCCACCGGTCTTGCCGACGCAATCATCACGCGGCTGGCCAACGTCCGTCAAATTCGCGTTCGGCCAACGAGTACGATTCTGCGCTACGAAGGTCAGAAGATGAGCGCGCAAGCAGTCGGACGAGAGTTGGCTTGCGACTACGTCGTGCTCGGAACTCTTCAAAAGATCGGCGACCACCTACAGGTGAATGTTCAACTCGTGCGCACTAGCGATGAAGCTCCGATATGGGGCGATCGGTTTGATAAGGAACGAACCGACATCTTGAGTCTGCAGGATGCTGTCGCGACACAGATCGCTGAAGCACTCAGAATCAAAATGACGGCGGCGGAACAATCTCGCGTCTATCATCGCTACACAGACAACGTCGCCGCGTACGAATTGTACTTGTTAGGCCGTTCGAAACTTGCCCGCTACACAAGGGAGGACACGCTTGCGGCCGTAAAAGCCTTCGAAGACGCATTACGCCTCGATCAGAACTACGCTCTCGCGCACGTTGGTCTGGCGGAAGCGAGTGCCGTGATGCGTATTCGTTTCGCAAAAGAGGACGAAGTAAAAGACTGGGACCAGCGGGCGAAGCAAGAAGCTAATCGAGCGCTGGAATTGGATTCCAATCTGGCGGAAGCGCACGAAGCTTTGGCAGCTGTTTATCGCAACTCCGAGTTTAATTGGGACCAGACCATAGTCGAGAGTGATCGAGCGCTCGCGATGAATCCGAATCTTGAGCAACCGCATTACTACCGCGCCGGTGCGTTTTATCATCTGGGTTTGTTGGAGGCAGTTGAAGCTGAAGTAGCGGATGGTTTAAGAATCAACCCGGTGAACAAGCTGGAAGCGCTGCGCGTGCGTGGGAGTACAGCGCTCATTGCAGGCCGGTATTCGGAGGCTGTCGCACTGCTTGAAGAGGCGCGCGGAGTTAGCTCGGCGCCCGTGTCCGATTGGTACCTTGCCCAGGCCTACTATTACCAGGGAGCGCCCGAGCGGGCGGAGAAGATTCTTACTGATCTCCATGGAAGTGCCCAGGCCGAGCAACGAGCAAAAGCGAGCCTCGCAAGTTTTCTTGCGGCGCGGAATGAAAAGCAGCGTGCACAAAAACTGATCGACGAAGTTCTCGCCGGTTCTTACCAGGACCACCACGTCCACTACAGTGTTGGAGTCGCGTACGCCCAGTTGGGCGATCACGTAAATGCGCGGCAATGGTTGGCACGTGCGATTGCGACCGGGTTTCCGTGTTATCCATGGTTCGAGAGGGATCAACTGCTGCGACCGTTACAAGGCGATGCGGATTATGAACGCATGCTGGGTGAGTTGAAGAAATCGTGGGAAGCTGCGAGGGCTAAGTACGGTGCAGTAGCCTCGGGGCAGTAGCCCGACTGTCAAGGAGGGCTCAGCATCACGATCAATCAGATGCGAGAACCGATGACTCTGCACCGACTGTGGCACACCTCCACGCGCAAGTAATATGTCCTTTGCGTGACTTAATTATGGGTATTAGGGACACTTCAATCAGCATGTAGCGAAGGAGTGCTTTAAAGTGGAAACGACAGCAACATCGAAGGGTCAGATAGTGATTCCATCCTCCCTTCGTAAAAAACTCGGAATCAAAGAGGGCACGCGAATCCAGATTGAGCTGGATGAAGATTCAGGCGAGATCATCCTTAAGCCAATTACCAGGGAACATGTCCACAGCCTTCGAGGCAAGTTCAAAGGCAAAGGCCTAATGAAGGCTTTGATGGCGGAGAAGAAGAAGGAGCGCATGCTCTGATGCCGCGAAAACCAAAAGCCCTCGTCTTTGAATCTTGGGCAGTAATTGCTTACCTGGAAGACGAGCCGGCTGCGGAACACATAGCTGATGTTGTTGCTGACGCGCACGACGACGGTATTCCCCTGTTCATGTGCGTAGTCAACGTCGGAGAAGTTTGGTACATCATTGCGCGCGAGGCGTCAGTCAGTCACGCAGACCGCAGCATTAAGGAGTTACGCCAACTTGGTATCGAGTTCGTTGATGCCGACTGGACTCTCGCACACGAGGCGGGGGGATTTAAGTCAAAATACAAGATGTCCTATGCAGATTGCTTCGCGGCTGCCTTGTCAAAACATAAGAGAGCTCTGTTATTGACTGGTGATCCGGAATTCAAGCAGGTAGAAACGCAAATATCCATCGATTGGCTTTGAGTAGCCCGAGGGCTCGCCATGCTGCGCCCAGGCACTCCTTGATAGTCCCGGCTACTGCACCTTAGAGTCTCTACCCTACTTTGGCCGCCCAGCGATCCATCACCTCATCTACCCGATCTCTCACCTTGGACCTCGCCTGACCCCGAAACCAACCTTTCGCTAACAAGTCGTCGTAGTTCGTCTCTCGATGCCGAACATGGGCAGCCACCGCCAGCATTATCACTTCATCTTCAAAACGTTTTGCGGCAGCTGACCGACCAACGCGTTCGCTGTATTTCAAACATGCATGCTCAGCAATCTTTAGTTCTCTATCTTTAGGACAATTCGGAAATAGTCGGCGAATCTGTTTAGCAAACTCGCGAATGTATTCTTCATCATGTTCAGCTCGACGCTCTTGTTCACGCTCCTTGCGACGCTCTCGGGATTCGCTATCAGCCAAACACTCTTCTTCAGCTTTAGCGAGTGCGCTTTCCTCTACTAGAACACCTTGCCGCTCATATCTTCGCCTGGCTCTGCTGAACTTCAAGACGACGGCAGAGAGGGTTGAATACTTTTTCGAGCGTCGCGTCAATGCCGCATCGCCTGAAGGAAGAAACACCAGCTCATCGAGATCGGCGCACGCCAAACACAATGCACCTTTGTTCTCTTCGAGCGTGA
>QHXL01000498.1 GCA_003222935.1 Acidobacteriota bacterium | reverse complement strand
TCTAATTGAAGGATCAAGTGATTTGACTGTTGCCAGGGCGGATAAGTCGAAGCACTCGACGATGATTCGTTCCTTAAGAGAGCTCGTGTTTATCTTCTCCACACAAGCCTGGGCCAACCTATCCCGCTCACTCGGCTCGGATTTCATTTCAAGATAGAGCAGGGAATCGGTCGGACTGAAGAGCTCGAATAGCTGTTCAAGCGTTGGCACCCGCTCGGTCGCGAAGCCCTCAATACGAAACCAGGTACCAACGTCAATCTCCTGCAACTCGGCTACAGACAGATCCGCTACTCGCGACGGCGTTACTCCGGTGCGTTTCAGATTGTCGTCGTGAATGATGATTGGAACGCCGTCGCGAGTTAGCCGGACGTCAAACTCGACTCCATCCGCGCCAACCGCAAGCGCTAAGCGAAATGCAGCCAGTGTGTTTTCGGGGGCAAATCTGGAGGCACCACGATGGCCGATGATGAGTGGACTGGGAGACATGTTGATGGCGGGAGATTAGTAAATTACCAGGGTGGTTTAGTTTTTGGTTTTAGTGCTTTGATCTTTGTACTTTGTTCTTTATCCGGTGATTCCCCAGCGGTCGAAGCAAAGATCAAAGCACTAAGTACAAAGCTCAAAGCCCTAAGAGGGTCGTGTCCTCTTGAGATCTTACTGTGCGGGATTGTTGTTGACTCGTTTGAGTTTGATATCAAACGTTCCGTAGTCAGTCTTAATGCGGGCGGAAACCGGAATGTGGCGTTCGTCGTCGGTGACCCAAAGACTAAACTCGCCCTTTTCTTCATCGATAATTCGATCTGGTCCAAAGAGTTCCGGTTCAAGTCGAAGCGTATTCACTTTACCCAACACGGTCTTCATCTTTTTCTTTTCAATAACCTTCACCGGTATCCGATAAACTCGACCACCATCACCAATGAAAATGTCGAATGGCTTTCCAACACGTAGCTGCTGAATGCGCAGGAAATAAATGGCCGACAAAACGTCCTGAAGCTGACCTGTGAACTCAGTTACTGCTTTACGCGGTTCACTCTGCGGGTTGTTTGGATCGCGCACCGTCCACGACATCTCGCCCTTCGAGCGATCGTAGAGTGTCTCAGTGTGACGAACTCGCTTTCCTTGTTCATCGAGTATGGTCGTCCGCTGAATCGTAAAGCTCGTTGGTTCTACCGTTGATTCGACCCGCTCACGAAACTTCAAATTGAATAGCCGGGTAAAAAAACCTTTGCTTGAGATGTCCGCATTAAGCGTTAGCGTGTAGGGCTGGGAGTGTTGTTTGTCGGATTGTTCGATTGGAGTTCGACTGGAGGTAAACTTCAACTCGGCGATGTTTAGCCCGCGAAGCAGGGAGCGATTAAACTCTGCTTCGTAGAATAACTCCTCTGACGGTTCGAAAGCCCTGGTCGTCGCTGCGATAGGGCCCTGTCCGCTGGCTCGCTGCAATCCGAAAATCGCGCCGCACAGAATTAAACTGACCGTAAGTAAAAGACCAAGTGTTTTCATCTTAAGTAGTAACTCTTCACCAACAACAATCCCCATGCGATGACCAGACCAAGGGCGGCGCGATACTCTCGATAGCGAAGATACAGGTTCGCATCAAATCTAATGTTGTTGTCTGATTGTGTGTAAGGAGTAAATCGGGGAAAGAACAAAGGAACTGCCTGTTTGTAAGACTGGTACTCCTTGCCAAACAACTCTCCCATCGTCCCCGCTTCGACGCGCATGACCGGGAAATAGATGCCAAGAAAAAGGGCAGCGAAGAGTATTGCCAACACCCAGCGTCCCGAAGCGATAGTAAATCCGATCCCGAGCAGAAAACTCCCGAGATACAGCGGATTCCTTGTAAACGCGTAAGGCCCAGACACAGCAAGTTGGGCATTCTTCCGGATATGTCCCGACGCCCAGGCTCTAATTGCCAACCCAATCACCGAGACTGCCGCGCCAATAATTAAGGCGCGGGGAGTGGGCCTTGCGAGAACGATGAATATCGCTCCACACAAAAAGCCAAGTGGAACACGCCAACGTTGAATCCAGGTACCGCCTCTTCTCATCGTTTATTTCTATCCAGCTAACGGTAGTGCCTTCGCGGAGTGTGTAGCATTTGCTCCGATTCTCCTGGCAACAGCGCTAAAAACCCTTTCCACTTCGATGTCCATACAAATCCATTTCGAACAGGAACGGCGGTGACAGTCGACTCGACAGTCGATGTCAGTTCGTTCGACGCAAATATCCTCAGGTCTCGGGCTCCCATTGCGCCACCACTCCGTTGGTCCGAAGAGACCCACGATGGGTGTTCCGGCGGCAACTGCGAGATGAGTTGGGCCAGTATCACCTCCAACGTAAACTTTAGCGTTGCGAGCCAGGGCATAAAAGCCCTTCAACGAAACATCGGCAATGCGCGCTTT
>QHXL01000505.1 GCA_003222935.1 Acidobacteriota bacterium | reverse complement strand
CCGTCGGACAAACAAGAAACCCAGGACAACAACAGCCCTCAACACATCACTCACTATCATTATTGTGCGCCGGCTAAATCGGTCAGCGACAACGCCGGAGAGTGGGCCAAAGAGACAGCTTGGTAGAAAACGAGCAACCAGCAGTAGTCCGACATCTCGTCCCGACCCGGTGAGGTTGAGAATGATCGTGTAGAGAGCGATGGTGTTGAACCAGTCGCCCATTTGACTGACAACCTGACCTAACCATAACTGTCTGAAGTTTCGATTAGTCTTAAGCAGATCAACGTAACTGACTGGGCGGTAAGACTCGGGTTGTTCGCGCGGCGTATCAGACGACATGAGGTTTTGAGTGTTGACCTTGTTTCTAAGCCAGTCGTGAAATTAAGGGCTGACGAATGTTGCAGCGAGAGTGCAACGAGAGAGATCGATTGTCAAACCGCACTACGGTAACGAGTTGACTCGAATTCTCAAATTGACATGTCAGATTGCTCGTCCTGACATGTTTTGCTGAGAGTTTTCAAAGTTCGACTAGCGGCACGGCAGTTGAAAAGGGTAATACTGCGGCTGAGAGGCCTTGTGCTTCACGGGCTCTCCGCACGGAGTCCGGTAGCCGCTAAGTTCTCTGACAAAGGTCGAACGTCATTAATGCACGAGTGTCACAGCATCTCACCCAGCAGGCGATTCCTTATGGGATCGCCACTTGCCCAATCCGCCGGAGACGCATCTGAGTTGCTCCCAGTTGCGTTTCCGGACTACTCCAACTGTGCAGCCTCGACGACCGCTTAAATTCTGGAAGACGGTGTAGTTTCGCACGGAGAAAAAATGGAGCTTCCCCCAAGGTTTGAATTCAAGAATGTAGTTTGTAATACATCTCAGCGAAACTTCCTGGTTGCCTGGTGGCAGCGCAAGCGACTTGTCATTTCATGGAGTCTGCTCCTGACGCCGCTGGTCGTCGCCATGGTCTACGGAGCGTTCTTCCATTACCTTTTTCCATACGTAATCATCTCCCCGATCTCAATCTGTGCGGCGTACTTGATCTACCGCAGTACTGTTTCCCGACTAAGGGATAAAGCAAGCGAAGTCGAGGCCATGAGCAATCTTCATCTTGCCACGGCTGAGGCTTTAGCTACCGCTATCGACGCCAAAGATCAAATAACCCATTGTCATGTTCGGCGCGTTCAAGTCTACGCGGCACGAATGGGCGAAGTCTTCGGACTCTCAAACGTAGAGATTGCCGCCTTAAAGGCCGGCGCACTCCTCCATGATGTCGGCAAGCTTGCCGTGCCGCCACACATACTGAACAAACCCGGAAGGTTAACATCGGCCGAGTTTGAGAAGATGAAGATCCATACAGTGGTGGGCGCCCAGATCTTGAGTAGAGTCGAGTTTCCTTATCCCGTTGTTCCGATCGTCCGACATCATCATGAGCAATGGGATGGTTGCGGCTATCCCGATAGATTGAAAGGTGAGCAGATTCCGATCACCGCTCGCATTATCTCTGTTGTTGATTGCTTCGACTCGGTTAGAGAAGACCGGCCCTTCAGGCGGGGAATGACAATCGACGAAGCCACGGCGTTGCTACTTCGCGGCTCCGGCGTTCACTTCGATCCCCAGGTTGTCGATCAGTTCATCAAACATTTACCGCAGTTTGATGCTGAAATTCTAGCGCTCGGTCTACAGCACACGTCTGCAGCGATCATGAGAGACGAGCCAATTCATCTGAGCGAGATGGACCTCACCCAAACACGTGAGCGTGGTTCATACATGGCGTATGACCAGATCAAAAAAGCGCACCGGGAAGTCTACGCGTTGTATGAGATTGCTAAAAAGTTTGGCACCTCCCTGGACATCGAACAAACTCTTGAAATACTAGTTGATAAGGTTGGTCACGTTGTTCCTTTCGACACATGCATGGTCTTCTTCTATGACGATGTGAAGGGGTATGCGACGGCACGACACGTTGTGGGAAAGAATGCGGAAGTTCTGAAGGGGCGTAGCATCGTACCCGGCGAAGGTGTCACCGGCTTCGCGCTCGCGAATCGAAGTCCTGTAAACCAGTTACATCCAAGCCTCGACTTTACCGATCTCAATCCGGAAGCCGAGATCAAATATCACTCGATGGCGTCGTTACCGCTATTCAAGGACGACGTGTTATTGGGGGCGATGTCGGTCTACTCTTGTGAGCTGGAGCAATACACAAACGATCAAATGCGCTTGTTGGAAACGGTCACGCGACTCGCATCGGATGCGCTCGGTAACGCAATGCAACATGCCGAGGCTGAGTCGAATGCACTTACAGACTCCCTAACTGGACTTCCCAACGGCCGATCTCTTGCCCTGAGATTCGAGGAAGAAGCATCACGCGCTCGCAGGACAGATCGAAACTTCCAGGTCGTTATGCTTGACCTGGATCAGTTTAAGAATGTGAACGACAGTTATGGTCATAAGGTTGGCGATAAGATGCTGCGTGATGTTGCCGGCATCATTCAAAACCAGCTTCGTGAGTACGACTTCCTGGCTCGTTATGCGGGAGACGAGTTCGTCGCCCTTGTGCAGGAAGTGGTTGGAATCCAGGTCGACGAGTTGTGCGTCCGCATTGAGAATGCGGTGTCCCAGTTTTCGCTATCGGTAGGGCGTAATCTACATGCTCGAGTTGGTATCAGTATCGGTACCGCGACCTTTGGTAGTGACGGAGACACACTCGATCAACTGTTGATATCCGCCGACGATAAGATGTATCGCATGAAATCGACTCACCGTCTCGAGCGCAGCGTGCCACCCGCCCTCCCCACATCGCCCCCTGAGCAAGAAAATCTCGCCTCAGTTGCCTGATCCCATCCTGCTGTTGGATCAGCGATCATCTTGACAGGTTAGACACTCATCGCTTTCAATCAAACCCAGGCATTCGTTTTGAATGCCTGCCGTTGAGGATTCGCTAAAGACCTGCGTTTTCTACCCCTTTGAACTCGCTCCGGCCCGTTAATACATGGCAGCGCCCGCCGAAAATCAAAGCGCGACTCTCCTAATTGTTGATGACGACCCCGCTGTACGGGAGAGATTGCGCGACATCTTCGAGAAAGCAAAATATCGCGTCGTAACCGCGACTGAGGCTTCGTCTGCCTTACGAGTGCTCCGGGGCGTCAGATGCGACCTGATAGCGCTCGACCTCGAGATGCCTGGAATTGACGGCCTCGCACTTTGCAGGCTACTTCGCGCTCAGCCCGTCACTAGTAAGCTTCCCATAATTGCCCTATCCGAAAGCGACGACGAGGCACGCAGACGCCCGGTGAACTCCTTTCTCGAGTAAGCCTCCATGTTCGTACGTCGCAACGCGAGTGGGCCCTCATCGGTAGTAACCGTGAACTTCGTTTCCTTTCAGAGATTGGTCGCGGACTCCTGCGAGCCCTCGAACCAGAACAACTCGTACGCCGGGTTGCTGGAGCTACCTACGACGCCACAGATGCATCGCTCTGCGCTGTTTACGTGACAGTTGGTCGGGAAAAGCATGCCGTCTGCGTTTTCGATCGAGAAGGCGGCGCTGACGATCCGTCTCTGCTGGATAAAAGTGCGTTGAATGAGTGGTTGCGATCAGCGGGCTCGGCCAGTTCACTCATGGCAACAGAGCGAAGTCACTTCCTCTTGAAAGACGACGAGCACACCACTGAGTATGTTGCGCCGCTGCGGTTTGCCGGTAGAGCCAAGGGCGCATTGATTGTTGCGTTTGATCGGCGCGAAGACTGTAGCGATACCGAGCGACGATTGATCGACGCTGCCGCTCAGCAGACGGCTTTAGCTGCTCACATCTGTTCGCTTTACCAGGCAGCTCGCGATACCAACTGAATCGCAGAGAAGATTTATTGAGGCGATCATCGACAGTCTTCCACTTTCGCTGTATGCCGTCGATCGAGATTATCGAGTTGTTGCGTGGAACCGGAATCGCGAACTCGGCGAACTTGGTATCCCGCGTGGATCTGCGCTCGGTAAAAACATCTTCAATGTTTTAACGCGTCAGCCTCGCGACGTTTTGGAGCGGGAGTTCTCACGTGTTTTTGAAAGTGGTGAGATCGAACGTATCGAACAAGAGACAGCAACCACTAGAGGCGAAATCCGTCACTGGCTAATCAGCAAGATTCCAATGTGGGGCGACACCACTGGTCAAGTTAGTCACGTAATCACCGTCGGTGAGGAGGTTACCGACCGAGTCGAGGCAAACCGTGCCGTGGCGCGCGCTGAAAGTTGGCGGCGGTGGGCCGGTTGGCTGCTGGCGTTGTACATGAAATCAATAATCCACTCGCGACCATATCTGCTTGTGCAGAATCGCTCGAGTCACGCCTTAACGAAGGCGCTTTCGATGCCTCGCCAATGCTTGAAGATCTGCGCGAGTATCTGGGCCTGATTCGTAGTGAAGCGTTTAGGTGTAAGTCGATTACGAACGGGCTTCTCGACTTTAGTCGGACCAGGGCATCGGACCACGTCACGATTAATCTCGGCGATGTTATCGCCTCGGCTGTGCGTTTACTTTCACACCAGAAGCGTAGATCGGCAGTCGAGTTCAACGTCGACATTGCTGAAGATTTGCGTCCAGTTTCCGGAGATCCGGGTCAGCTTCAACAGGCGATAATTGCACTCGCAACCAACGCACTTGATGCGATGGTAATAGGTGGTGTGCTTACGATCGTTGCCAGCGACCAGGCTGAAAAGGTAATTGTTGAAGTCACCGATAATGGAGTTGGCATTCAACCGGAGAACCTTCCCAAAATTTTTGAGCCGTTCTTTACGACCAAGGAAATTGGAAAGGGAACCGGTCTCGGGCTAGCAGTATGTTATGGTATCTTAACTGAGCACGGTGGCACGCTTGATGTTCAGTCGACGGTCGGTATTGGCACTACATTCACGATTACTCTTCCCGCAGTGAATCTAAACGAGGAATAGAAGGATTGAGTGAGCAACCGCAGGCACGAATTCTGATTGCAGAAGACGAGGCTAATCTTAGACTCGTGCTGCAGAAGGAACTCGAGCGGTTAGGCTATCGAGTTCAAGCAGCGCCAGATGGCGAGGCCGCACTTCGTCGTCTCGAAGAGAGTAATGTTGATGTGCTGCTGTGCGACATCAACATGCCACGCATCGACGGGATGGAACTCCTGCGACGCGTTCACGAACGACCTAACCCGCCAGAAGTGATCATGCTTACGGGCCAGGCGACGGTTGAAACCGCAGTCGAGGCAATGAAACTAGGCGCTTACGATTACCTCACTAAACCCTATCGAATCACTGAACTTGATGTACGCGTAAAGCAAGCAGCAGACAAAAGAAGACTCCGCGTCGACAATCTGCGCTTGCGTGAGCAGTTGGCTCGCCAGTCGGCATTACCGGAAATCATTTCTGTGTCTGAAATGATGAAGGAAGCGATCAGGCTTATCGAACGGGTCGCACCTTCTGAAGCTTCTGTGCTGATCAGCGGTGAATCAGGAACCGGCAAGGAACTGGTGGCCCATGCAATTCATCGATTGTCTGGCCGTTCAGACGCCTCGTTTGTTGATTTGAACTGCGCCGCGTTTCAGGAATCACTGCTGGAGTCGGAGCTCTTCGGTTATGAAGCAGGCGCCTTCTCGGGAGCTAAAGGCCGAAAACTAGGGCTGATTGAACTTGCCGACGGTGGCACCTTGTTCCTGGATGAAGTCACAGAACTGCCGGCCCAATTACAAGCAAAGCTTTTGCGCGCGATCGAAACTCGAACGTTCTTCAGAGTGGGCGGTGTGCGAAAGGTCGAAGTGAACGTTCGGATTGTGGCTGCAACCAACCGCAATCTCGAAACTGTGGTAAACGACGGAGTCTTTAGATCTGACCTGCTCTATCGCATCAACGGCTTTCAGATCAGCCTCGCGCCTTTACGCGAAAGGCCTGAAGACATCGAGCCACTTGCGAGACACTTGTTGAAACAAGTCGGTGGGACCAGTCCTCCGGAACTTACTCAGGACGCTTTTGACGCGTTGCGTAACTACTCGTGGCCAGGCAACGTTCGTCAATTAAAGAACTGTATTGAACGCGCGGTCATCCTTTCAAACAATGGTCGCGTCACCATTTCCGAATTGCCTCCCGAAGTATTGAGACCCTCGGTGGCGGTTCAACCGAGTGCGAGTTCTCCCGCCGTTGCGCCAGGGACTGAGCCAGCAGTTGCCGCTAACGCATCAGCACCAGGCTCGCTTCGCGAAGTGGAACGTCAACAGATTCTCGCAGCTCTTGAACAAACCGGGTGGCATCGAGGAAAGACAGCCGAGATACTCGGAATCTCACCTTCGACTCTCTACCGGCGCCTTCGTGATTACGATCTCGAGCGTCGTCGCTAGTCAAACTAAATATAGCTTCATTCAAAAAATGAACGGCGCGATTGGCTATCTGCCAGTCGCGCCGTTTGGATATTTCGGTTAGTGAGTTTTGTTGCTTAGGCTTGCTGCTGCGCTTTACGTCTGCGTCGCAGAAGGAATCCACCGATTCCTGTTCCTAGCAAGGCAAGAGTGGTTGGTTCAGGCACGTCATTTGGTCTGGTGGTCATTTGGAAGGTGATGCCATTGTTCCAGAAGTGACAATCAGGATCAAAACCGAAAGCGATGTTGCTGCCGTTGTTAATGTATGCGCTTAAAGCCTGGAGTTGAGCAGCCGTAAAGTTGTAAGTGTAGGTGATTGGGGTCGTGGTAAAACTGCGCGACGTCAACAGTGTATTTTCAGTCCCCCC
>QHXL01000504.1:2987-5941 GCA_003222935.1 Acidobacteriota bacterium | reverse complement strand
TTCGGGAGGACAGTTTGGACCAAAAGCCTTTGGCGGAGGAAACAGAATTATGGTAGGGTGGGCCACCCTATAGTTTGTCCGTCGGGTGCAAAGCCTCCAGCGCGGCCCCTTAAGCAATGCGATGCTGATGCCCCATGTTTCTTAGTTTTCGAGCGAATTTGAAAGGATAAAGGCTTTCCCTCGGCCAGTTAGGTAATTTAATAAGGGTACGTTCCAAGGGTAGGCTCTTTAAAGATCATCCCCCGGTGAAAAGACTTTCGCTGACATCTTGGTCAATCCTTGCCCTGACCGCGGGGCTGGGTCTCGGTATTTTGGGCCACAAAATGGCCTCTCCTCCTTTCGAAAGCCTCGCCCAGTGGACGCAGGCTCTCGGAAAACTGTGGATTGCTGCCCTCCAACTGACCGTCTTACCGCTTGTAATCTCGAACCTTCTTGCCACAATCAGCGGTGCCGGCGCTAAATCGGTTGGCAAGCTCGGCCTTCGCGCTTTATTCGTATTCGCCGGTTTGCTGATTGCAGGTGGGCTGTTTGCGATAATCCTTACCCCAAGACTTATTGCGCGCTTCTCTCTCGATCCCAACACGGCGACGACGCTAAGCACTATTGCCGCCTCTTCAAAAGGTGTTGGTCCAGCTGCGGCCCAAACTATTGCCGCACCAACCTCGACGGCTGAGTGGTTCGAACGACTGCTACCCTCTAACCTCCTCGAGGCAGGCCTGAAGGGAGATTTGTTTACGCTACTGCTCTTTACCGGTTTCTTCGGCATGGCAGTTACTCGTCTTCCTTCTGAACGTCAAATCCTACTGGCAGATATTTTTCAAGGACTTGCCGATGCGATGCTTCAGTTGACACGCTGGATCGTGTTCGCATCGCCGATCGGAGTTTTCGCCCTGACTTATGTGCTCGCATTCAGGACCGGAATCTCAGCTGGAGGAATACTCGGCACTTACATTCTCATTGTCTCAAGTCTAATGCTGGCGTTTACCTTGCTGCTCTATCCGCTCACTGCCATTGTCGGTAGAACGGGGATTATTGACTTCGCTCGAGCGGTCGCTCCAGCGCAGCTGGTAGCAATCAGTACTCGCTCCTCAATCGCAGCGCTGCCGGCAATGATTGAGGCTGGCCGAGATCGGCTGCGCTTGCCGTCAACCGGCACTAGTTTCGTGCTGCCGCTGAGCGTTTCACTCTTTAAAGTCAATCGACCTATCTCTTCCATCGTGAAGCTGTTGCTGGTTGCTCACATCTTCGGTATTCAGCTAAGCCCTGGCACAATCGCTATCTTTCTCGCGACCGTAGTTATTCTCAGCTTTACTGCTCCCGGAATACCGCAAAATGGACCTGGGTTGAAGACAATACCGGCTTATATCGCCGCTGGTGTGCCAATCGAAGCCGTTATAGTGATCGAGGCGGTCGAATCAATTCCCGATATCTTCAAGACACTGCTTAACGTAACCGGAGACATGAGTGCTGCAACGCTGCTCACTCGGTCAGCACGTTCGCAAATTCAGGTGACCGAGGTCGATAGTTCTACAGTTACGGAGGGTGCGCTGTGAAACGGCAGTTGCTCATGCTCCTCCGTTTACTTCGCCCCCACCCTGGGCTGGTGGCGCGATTCGCTATTGCTTCACTTGGTCGCGCAGCGCTGACTGCCGCTTCGATCTTATTGATTGAAAAGTTTCTTGCTGGTGTCCTTGGTCACGTGCAGGAGCAGGTTCAGCACAGCGCAGAGATGTCTGTACTTGTCATCGTTGGCCTGTTATTGCTCGTCACTCTAGGAGCAGCCGCGCTCAGTTACGACTCGCAGGTTTCGTAACAAAAAATCGTCAAGGCGATTGAGTTGGGGACGATGGAACGAGTGATTCGTCTGTTGCTGACACTGTCCGTTGGATTTCTCGATCGGCGCACCCATGGCGACTTGTTACAAAGTGTCCGTCAGGATGTGTCTCAATTGCGCAGCGTTATCC
This sequence comes from Acidobacteriota bacterium, assembly GCA_003222935.1. Lineage (GTDB taxonomy): Bacteria > Acidobacteriota > Blastocatellia > Pyrinomonadales > Pyrinomonadaceae > PSRF01. The sequence continues at coordinate 3,977 of QHXL01000504.1, read as the reverse complement.
TGGCAACGGCAGGCATTCTGCTCGAGGCGCTTCAGGCGGCGGCATTAATCGTGGCTGCGGTGAGCCTTAGTCCTTCATTATCAGTATTAGCGTTTCTCGTTGTTCCGGTAGCAGCCTTCCCGATTTATGTAATAGCCCGTCGGACGTTAGCGCGCTCATTTGGAGTTAGGACCAAGGGAGTCGTCTTGTTTGATTCTCTACTCCAGCTGATTCACGGCATCCGCATCATCAAGATCTATCAAGGTGAACAGACGGAGGGCGAGCGCACCATTGAATGTGCTCGTAGCTATTTTGATGAACTGATCAATATGGAAAAGGTCCGTGCATTCGCCCGGATCGTGTTGGAGTCACTTGCGGGTCTGAACGTTGTGGTCGTGATTATTGTTGGTGGCTTCAGCGTAATGTCTGGTCATCTTGGTTGGCCCGAACTCCTCGCTTTCCTCATGGCCATGCGAGCGGCGCAAGGTCCGCTTAACAATATCAACAACAATTATCTGGAGGTTCAGCGCTGGGGTGCGAGCGTAGAACATGTCGATCAACTCCTGAAGGAACAACCTGAAATTCAGGATCGGCCGGATTCACGTCCTTTAACACGAACGCCCCAAAGAATCGCCGCAGAAGGGGTGGCTTTCGAGGTTGACGGAAAGCAAGTGCTTGAAAATGTGGCGTTCGAGGTCAGGGCCGGTGAAACTCTTGGTATAGTTGGTCCGTCGGGGGCTGGAAAGACGACGCTGCTCAACTTGATTGCTCGTTTTTACGACCCGACCGCAGGCAAAGTAACGTTGGATGGCGAAGACCTGCGCAACTTTCACCTGCAAGATGTTTACGGGCAACTCGCAATTGTCACCCAGGATCCATTTCTCTTCTCAACCACCATTCGCGCCAACATTCTTTGTGGACGCCCCGATGCCTCCGATGAAGACATTGAGGCCGCTGCTCGCGCCGCCGAAATTCACGATGAAATTATGACTATGCCGGATGGTTATGAAA
>QHXL01000504.1:0-2887 GCA_003222935.1 Acidobacteriota bacterium | reverse complement strand
CAACATCAAGTCTCGATTCTTATTCTGAAGCTCGCGTCCAGCTAGCCGTAGACCATCTCGTGTCAGGTCGCCTGGCAATCTCGGTTGCTCACCGACTCTCAACTTTGCGGAATGCGTCGCGTATCCTGGTGCTGGAGCAGGGACAAGTGATGGGCTTAGGTACTCACAAGGAATTGCTGGAAACGTGTCCGACTTATGTGCGTTTATGGGAAGCGCAGGAAGGATTTGTGTCAGCTGACACTTTTCCTGGAACGTCGTCCTCACGATTACCCGTAGCTGAGGTGACGAGCGCATGATTAACTTCTTAGTACCGGCTGCCCACAGCAATGGAATCAGAGATTATCTCGACGTTCACGGAGCGTCGATGCGAAATGATTTCCGGATCGTTCATTGTGAAGACCTGGCTCACCAAAAAGAATTTGCGCGTGGCACATATGTTCTGGCGGCTCTAGACCAGCTAACTCCCGGACTTGCCGGTCTCTTGTTGGAAATTTACCGACAGCTCAAAGACTTACAGGGATTTCGTTTTATCAATAACCCCGAAACTACGCTGCAACGGTTCGACTTACTAAACGAGTTGAGCCGGCGAGGATTGAATGAGTTCCGCCCGGTACGGGCCGCCGCGGATGAAGGCGCCCTGTCGCCGTTATTAAACTCTGAAAGCGAAGTCCAACAGGCGATTGGCAAGGCACTCGTTCAAGGTCACAAGTTAAAAGAACTGCTGATCATTGAGTTTTGTGAAACCGCGGATGAGACGGGTTACTACAGCAAGTATGGCGCTTTTGTTGTCGGAAAAAGGATTCTTCCGCGTAGTTTGAACTATGGTAAAGACTGGATGCTGAAACACTCTCAAACAGAGTTCAGCTTGCCGATGGTTCATGAAGAACTTGATTACATGCAGACGAATCCCCACGAGCAACAGCTAAGGGAAATTTTTGATCTGGCCCATGTTGATTACGGTCGCATTGACTACTCGATCAAGAATGGTAGAGTGCAAACGTGGGAGATCAATCTGAATCCAACCATTGGTCGTGGGTTGCGACCTTCTACAATGAAACTCGCTCCCGACGTCGACGCAGTTCGTGCAGAGGGTCGGAAGTATTTTTTTCAGAGATTTGAGACTGCCTGGAAAGAAGTAGAGTTGTTCAACGATAGTGAGCCTGCAGTAGAGCTGAAGGTGCGTTCCGAGATCCGTGAAGCAGCCAGGATGAGCGAGGTTGACGAGCAGCGTCTGCTGACTGCCACCCGCGCGATCCTTCGACCCGTTAAGCCACTGATCGAACCGCTTTCCTTACCGTTTCTTCGCGCTCTTGGTTGGCTAGCCCGCCTCAATCAGTCCCCGAACTAAGCATATATTTAGACGAATCGCCTTCACCTGTGTATGCTGAGAAACACACGCCCCTAAAAATTCAGAAGAGGTAGGGTTGCGAATGCCTCCAGCAGGAAAAGTTCAGATTAGAACACTGGCACTAATCTGCGTCTTGATGCTCCGACTAATTCCGGTCGTTGGTCAGGGCAGTGCGTCTACTCCGCCTGAATTCGAGCTCGTGATTGTAGGCGGCCGAATACTGGACGGAACTGGTAATCCGTGGTTTGAAGCCGACGTTGGAATCTCCGGAGGCAAGATTGTCGAAATCGGAAAGATCGATGCAGCTCGCGGTCTTCAGAAGATCTATGCGAAAGACTTGATCGTGGCACCTGGCTTTATCGACGTGCACACCCATCTCGAAGGCGCAATCGAACAAGTTCCCAACGCTGAAAATCTCGTCATGATGGGCGTGACAACTGTCGTCACTGGTAACTGCGGTTCGTCGGCCGGCAACCTTGCCGAGTGGTTTGAATCGATCAGTAAGAATGGTATTGGCGTGAACATCGCATCGTTGGTGGGTCACAACACCGTTCGTCGCGCGGCGATGGGTGGGGACTTCAACCGGGCGCCGACGCCTGAAGAGATGAGTCGGATGCGCGGCATGGTCCAACGAGCAATGGAAGACGGTGCTGTTGGTTTCTCCAGCGGGCTCGAGTATCTCCCGGGCGCTTATGCAAACGCCTACGAGCTTACCGAACTCGCGCGCGTCGCAGCACGCTACGGTGGAATTTATGCGACGCACATGCGAGACGAGGGCGAGTTTGTCGATAAGTCAGTAAGCGAATCCATTGCCGTGGGCGAACAGGCAGATTGTCCCGTCGAGATTTCTCACTTCAAAGTTTCCAGTAAAAAACGTTGGGGCACCGCTGGCACCATCATCAAGCTGGTGGAAGCGGCGCGTGACCGTGGTCTGCAAGTCACAGTCGATCAGTACATGTATCCCGCAAGTAGTACAGGCCTCAGCATTCTCTTTAATCCCTTGTTGTTTGAGGCGGGTGGTGCGAACGAGCGGTTAAAGGATCCGGCCACCCGTGAGCAAGTTCGGAAAGATGTTGTTAACAGGGCCAGGGCCTTAGGGTTCAACGACCTGTCGTTTGCTTACATAGTTATAACGGCAAAAACCTTGCGGAGATTACGAGTCGCGTTAAGAACAAGACTGACATCGACTCGCAAGCTGACATGGCCATTGACATGTTGCAGGGAGGTGGTGCGAGGTTGGTCCTACGCAAGATGTCGGAGGCTGATGTTGAAACTATCCTGAAACAACCGTTCACCATGATTGCCTCCGATGCGAGCGTGATGGGCGATGGAGGTTCGAGTGTGCCGCACCCGCGCAACTTCGGAAACAATGCTCGCACACTCGGTTATTACGTTCGTGAAAGAAAAGTTCTTTCGCTTCCCGAGGCTATTCGACGAATGACGTCGTTACCGGCTCAAACTTTTAAACTATGGAATCGCGGTTTGATTCGTCCGGGAATGGCGGCCGACCTGGTGATTTTTGACGAGAAGCGAATCAAT
>QHXL01000104.1 GCA_003222935.1 Acidobacteriota bacterium | reverse complement strand
TCTTGGAACGTCGTTTCTTTCCTTCTACCTTTTGTCTGCGGCCATCTGCACCGGTTCCGCGACGTTCGACGGAGTCGGTCTTCTCATCAAACACATCCACCTCAACGTGGACAATAAGACGTGCACCGGGTAACTCAAACCCCGAACTCAACCGTCCCACAGTCACGACTGCCGGAGTCAGCACCGACGTGTCCGACGTTTCACCGGTTAACGATAAGCGCGACTCAATCTGGTACTCAGCAAGTATCTCTGTGATTCGTTCAGCCACCCCGAGGCTGGGCAGCACAAATAATGTTGTCCGGGCGTCTTCACTTTCGCGACGAACATCCGCAGCCAGATCCGCCACTCGTCCGTGGTAACGCATAGTCGACTGCGATTGCCATTCAACTTCAGTCGCGGGGTCAGCTATGGGAAAGAGGAAGGTAGGACGTCGGGTTCCCCGGCCACGACCGATTTGCAGCTTGGGGGCCTCGGCATCGAGGGCCAGATCCTGATCCTGCCTGGCTGCAGAACGACCCAGGGTACGCAACTCGACACGTTGACGTCTTTGGACTTGCGCTCGCAGATCGTCGATCGAAAGATAAAGATCTTCCGGCGGAAGTGCGATGTCGTCAGCTTGATCGATCTCACTATAACGCTGAGCGAGATTCTCGTAGACTTCGCCGAGGTAGATTTCAATCGAACCAGGCTCGTCGATGACCAACACCGACTCACCGAGGTGATCAAAGATGCTGGAATTCGCGGTTCTAATAATTGGAATCAACCATTCCCAGCCGGGGAACGCCTCGCCCTCGTCAGCAAAAGCAGTTCGGTCCCGCAATGAACGTGCGAAGCGATCGTCTTGCCAACGCTCTCGTGCAGCCTCTGCCCAAAGTCGAAAGTCGTCGGGCATCACGGGCAGTTCGTGCATTGGTGGAATTTCGATTACTCGCAACTGGCCGGTCGAGAGTTGAGTTTCGGGATCGAACTCACGCAATGAATCCACAGTGTCGCCGAAGAACTCCATTCGCACAGGCGCATCGTTACCCGGCGGCCACAAATCAAGAATGCCCCCGCGACTGGAGAACTCACCAACCGCTGTCACTGGATCTTCACGCACATAGCCTGTCGCGATGAGTTTCTCCGCGAGCGTCTCAGGAGAGTGCTCAGCATTGAGTCGTAATACAGTTCCAGCATTCTGAATTTCTTCAGGACTAACAGACTTGCGCGCTAACGCACGAGCGGTCAGCAAAACAATGTCATGCTTTTGGTGCCTCAAACGCCAGAGAGACACTGCTCGTTTTTCCAGGGTCTGGGCGTGAGGTGAAACTCCTGCATAGGGATCGCTCTCCGATGCTGGAATGACAAGCAGTTCGTTGTCGCATCGATCTTTTCCCGATAGAGCGCAGTACCAGAAACTGAGATCGCGTTCCCACGGCTCGAGGTCGCGAGTCGACTGAGTCACAACTGCAAATCTTTTGTTTGTTTCTCGTTGGAGACTGGCAACGGCAAGCGCTCGTGCTGAACCGGCCACGAGGCCACTGATGGAAATCACCGGCGAGTTATTTTGCAACTCGTTGAGCAGTCGCTGATACTCAGGCGTCTCAATGATGCGCTGGAGCGTTGCTTCTACAGAATTGGAAGTTTTAGTAGTGCTCAAAGTAGTTCTTAATTCCTAACGTCCGCCGTTCATCTTTTCATTCGTTCGATGATTGAAGTAGTGGATGCTCCATCAATAAACGACAGTGAAACCACCCGACCTCCAGCCGCCTCAACCTCTTCACGCCCATGAATTTCATGCAGTTGGTAATCGCCGCCTTTAACTAAGACGTCGGGAAGTAGCTGCGCGATTACACTGCGAGGGGAAATGTCATCGAAGATTGTCACATAGTCGACGGGTTTCAATGCAGCGAGAATCTCGGCGCGTTCCAGCTGGTTAAATATTGGACGCGCGTCTCCCTTAAGCTCGCGAACAGTCCGGTCGCTATTAATCGCGACCAGCAGCACGTCACCAAACGTGCGCGCTTCTGCGAGGTAGCGAACGTGACCGACGTGGAGTAGATCAAAAACACCATTGGTAAAGACGAGTTTGCGGCCCGACGAGCGCAGATTTTGACGCTCTCCGAGCATTTTTTCCAGGCTCAGAATCTTCTCAATCATTGGTTCTTAGGAATCTAGCACGAGAAGTACAGAAGATTAAAAGAGGTGCGATCAACCCAGTTCCTCCTGCTGGGACCGCAGGCGTCCCCGCCTGCATGCCTTTGCCATCAAGTCCATGGAGGCTAATGGGCAGGCGGGGACGCCTGCGGTCCCAGCAGCAGGCGGCGCTGGGGTAGCACAAACGAGAGTGTCGTTGCGCACACTCAACTCGCTCCCTATAATCACCCACCTACTTTGGAGACGAACCCCGTGTCTATTACGTTCATCGAACAGAACGATCAAACTATTGCGCGCCGCGAACACCTCGACGCACTTCGCAGACTTGTCGGAAATGTCTATCCGAACAAGTTTCAACGAAGCAGTATCGTTGAGACAGGTCGAGAAGACACTATCTCCGGGGTGGTCCAAAAGTTCCAGGCATTCGAACCGAAGGCAGAACCCGATACCCGACCTGCTGCCGAGGGAATTGAACTCGCTAATCAACAGTTGAACCACTTTGCGGTCCGACTTGCCGGTCGGATTGCTTCACCACCGAGAGTAATGGGCAAAGCTGCCTTTGTTCACCTTTCGGATGGGGTGTCGCGTCTCCAGATTTACCTTCGCAAAGCGGATATCGTTGGCGTTAGCAATGACGCTGATGGCGGTAATGTCGATGGTTGGGAACTGTTTCAGTTACTGGACCACGGCGACTTTATCGGAGTCGAAGGCTTTCTTTTTGTGACTAAAACCGGTGAACTGTCGGTCCACGTACAGAAACTACAGTTCCTTTCAAAAGCATTGGTCCCGTTGCCGGACAAGATGCACGGAATCCATGATGCTGAAATCCGACAGCGTCAAAGGTATGCCGACCTGATCGCCGGTAGTTTAAAACTCGAGAAAGACGGCTCGCTAACTCCGCGTGAAGTTTTTGATCGTCGCGCCACGGCAGTCAAAGAGTTGCGTCGAATTCTGGAAGACCATGGCTATGTCGAAGTTGAAACTCCGATGTTAACCCCGTTAGCAACCGGGGCTGCCGCGCGTCCATTCAAGACCCATCACAACGCTCTCGATATTGATCTTTACGCACGCATAGCTCCCGAGCTCTATCTGAAAAGACTGCTGGTTGGAGGTTTTGAAAAGGTTTACGAGCTCAATCGAAACTTTCGCAATGAAGGCGTGTCAACGAAGCACAATCCGGAATTCACGATGCTGGAATTCTACTGGGCATACGCTGACGTCAATCAGATGATGGATTTCTGTGAGGAGATGTTGCGAGCGGTGGTGTTCAAAACGCTCGGCCACACGGTGGCACAGTTCGGGGAATTTGAGATCGATTTCGGTCAACCATTTCGGCGAGTCAGCATGAAAGACAGTTTGAAGGGATTGACTGATGGTGTGGAAGTTGACAACGACAACGTTATCGAATTGTTCGAGGATCGTGTCGAACACCGCTTGATTCAGCCTACCTTTATTACCGATTTTCCAAAACCCATCTCACCACTGTCGAAGGCTTCACCCGCCGATCCGAACATCGCCGAACGCTTTGAGTTGTACATGGCAGGCATGGAAGCAGCGAATGGATTTTCTGAGCTCAACGATCCAATGGAGCAATATGAACGTTTCCGGGATCAGATGAAGGAGCGCGAACGCGGCGACGACGAGGCCATGGTGATGGACGAAGATTACCTGCGAGCTTTGTCGTATGGAATGCCGCCCGCGGCCGGTATCGGTATCGGCATCGATCGCTTCGTGATGCTACTAACCAACAAACAATCTATCCGTGAAGTAATTCTCTTCCCTCATATGCGGCCGGAAAGAAAAGGCGAGACGGAATAAACGAGAGCCTAGTTCTTCGGCGCAGGCGCAGTTGCAACTTTTTGCCGAAGAGCAGTCAGGCGCTCCTCTGTCGATGAAGAATCAAGGCCTTGTTGTTTCATCATACCGGCGTAAGTTTCCATTGCAGCGAGTGCGGATTTGTAGTCTCCCTGCTTCTCAAGCACTCGGCTCACGTCCAGGAGAAACTGAGGGTTGTCCATTCCAAATGCCTTCACGGCTTTCGAAAATGCCTGTTGTGCTTGCGGAAGATTGCCCTGAAGTTCATAAACGCGAGCCAGGTGGAAATAACTGATTGGATAACGGGCGCCATCCCTGTTGCTAACCAAAAGCAAATTGGTCAGTGCTTCGTCGTACCTCTTCAAACTGAGATAAGCAAAACTCAATTCAAGATTTGCAGGCGGGAAGTAACCACCTTGCCTGTTGATCAACCGCTTGTAGTTGTCGATTGCAACCAGTGCGTCGCCGCGTTCAAGTGAAGTGCGAGCTTGTTGTAAGAAATCGTAACTGGCCTGATCGAGTCTTAACGTTGGCTGCGTGTTTTGTCCACTTGGCGGGGAAGACTTAAGCGTGGAAGGCTTGTCAGAGGCGGTTGTGATTACCGGGGTTGGAGTTGCAGCACGTGTCTCGTTTGAACGAGCAGAAGTCGTCGGCCCAATAACAATTCTGTCCGCGCCCGGCACACGCATCAGCGCATCCTTTGCTCCGGCATGTTCGGGACTCATAGCGAGGACTCGTCGCCATTCGCGCACTGCAAGATCCGACTGCCCGCGGGCCGCATAAAGGCGACCCAGGTTATAACTTGCTTCCGGGTAGGTAAAGTTTTCAAGCTTCAAAGCCGACGTTAAAGCGTCGTACGACTCATCCCAGCGGCCCAGGCGTAAAAGCACGACACCGAGGTTGTTGAAGGCGCGTGAGTAGTTTCCTTTTCGTTGCTCGATCGCTTTACGGTAAGCGTCAATGGAGCCTTCAGATTCCCCTAGTCTCGCTAGCGCATTCCCGGCGTTGTAGAAACCTGGAGGATAGAAAACGTCGGTGTTTGTGATCGAGCGCAACTCACTAAGTGCTTCCGCCTTCTTGTCAGTAGTTAAGAACTCCTCAACCAATTTCAAGCGCAGTTGCATTCGTTCGGCTTCGGTAAGAGCGGCATCGATTTGATCACGGAGAGTCTTGACAGGATCGGCTGTGGGTTTCGGCCCTTCAGTAGCGAAGGGTTTCTCAGGGGCCGCCGCTGCTGGTGCTTTCGGTTCCTGCTCTGCAGTAGCAACTGTCTCCTCAGGTTTCCCTATTTTCAACGGTATCTCTTCGGATCCGGTATTTGGAGTAACTGGTGTCGGAGAGGCTCGACGCGTACGTGACTCCTCGGCAGACTCTGGTGTTTTGTTTGGGGAGGGCTTTGGTTGAGGAGTTTGAGCGTTGGAAGGACAAACAAAAACGGCTGCGCAAATCAGCAGCCCAATTAAGACGACGTTTTTCTTCATGCTCAACCTCTGGTTAAATCAAATTCTTCAGCGTACCAACCTTTATCTGCTCATCCTTGGCGCTTCTGAGCGAACGTAATTGACAACCGTTCCGCCAAATCCGACTGCCCATCCATGAGTTCGATCGGCAAAAAAGATCCGCTCGAGAGGATGCGGAGTCCCACTTCGTTCGGTGGTCCAATGAAGGCCCCCATCGTTGGTGTAGATAATTGTGCCTTCGGCGCCGACAGCCCAACCTTCGAGGGCATCGAGAAATTTCACATCGTACAAATCTACGTCGACTCCCGAGGTCTGTGGCAACCAGGTTCGTCCACCATTGATGGTTCGATAAACGACGCCGCCGCTGCCAACAGCCCATCCCAATCGATTATCAACAAATGAAGTAGCGCCAAAGCGAATCGCCGTTGGTCCGGCATTAGTAAGTCGCGAGAGGCGCCAGGTGTCACCGCCATCAGATGTTTGAATGATCGTAGTGCCCGCTCCAACCAGCCAGCCTCGATCCTCGTCGATGAAAACTCCTCCCAACAAAAGGTGACGCGTCGGCGATTGGAGCCGAGTCCAGTTTGAACCTCCATCTCGCGTGGCGAAGATGGCACCTGCTTCCCCAAAGGCCCAACCTCGGCCACCTCGACTAAAAACTGCGCGAACAAGTCGAGCATCGACATCAACGCCTTTGATTTCAACGCGTTCCCATTGCTCACCAGCGTCTGTCGTTCGCATCAGGTAAGCGCGCGGCTGATCCTTGGTTTTCAAGTCGTAGACATTAACTTCACAAACTAACCATCCATTGTTTTCATCGACGAAGAAGATGTCGCGCAAGACATCCGTTGTCGATGCCGACTTCAGTTGCCAGGTCTTTCCACCGTCGGCGGTATTAAGCAAAGTTCCTTTACTGCCTATGGCCCAGCCGCGGTTTTGATCGAGGAAGAAAACTGAGTGTAGCCAGGACAGGCTGCCGGTCCTTTGTCGAGACCAGACACCCGACTGAGCAACGGTAGGAACAACGCAAGCGAGAACCAACAGACTCACTGCCAGGGGCATGAGCTGACGCTTAGTTAACTTGGAGTGGCCTGTTGGGCTCATCGTTCGAAACACCAACGGGCTATCAGAGTCCCGTAAAGATTCGCGCGAAGCTTAAAGTCTGAATTAGACCCGTCCACTTCTGGAACGACTTCCACTTGTTGCCTGGCACAAAGATTTGATCGCCTGGCACCAGGTAGGTTGTGTCCGGCGCCCTGCCTTTGTAGATCATTGAGACGTTCACCGGAATCATTGCCAGCATGCCGGTTTCCTGACGACGCAAAACAAATACTTTGCTCTTATCGCCGGTTGGCAAAACACCACCCGCTTCAGCAATCGCCTCGGTAACCGTCATGCGTCTACTCATTAGTCGAATGCCGGGTTGGCCGACATCACCCATGATGCTGTAGCGATAGGAAGCAGCCTTATCGAGGGACACGGTCACCTGGGGATCGATGATGTATTCGTCGTAACGCTTCTTGATAATCTCCTCGACTTCATCGGTCGTCTTGCCGTTTACAAACACTCCTCCAGGTATCAAGGAAAGCGAAATGCGACCACTTGGGGGAATGATGATCCCACCTTTTGAATAACGGTCTTGATTGAAGACGACAACGGAGATTACGTCCTCCGGTCCAAGGCGGTAGGTATTGAAAAAGTTGTTGTAGTAAGGAACCACAGCGGCTTCTTCAGACACTTGCTCGATTCGATTGGCCTGGACTTCCTGAGGCACATCAGACGGAGTGCCCTTGGCTTCATCCGGTTCGAGCCTTTCGCCGGTAGGGGAAGTTTGAGGCTTAGTCTTTTTATCCTGGGTCGGGGATGTTGTTGTTCGTTGCCTCGTTTTCTGAGGATCGGTTGGTTGTTGTCCGACCACTCCCAACGCGGAAGCTGTCAAAAGGACTGTCAGCATCAGGGCAACGCGATTGTTCGTCTTCATTTCAAACCTCCAGAGTACTTACTGAGCACCACGGCCAAACAAAATAATCTTGATCGTTTCAAACATGATGATGGCGTCGAGAACCAGGCTGTAGTTCTTAATGTAGAAAAGGTCGTACTGAAGCTTCTGACGCGCATCTTCAATAGAAGCTCCATACGGATATTTTATCTGTGCCCAACCTGTTAAGCCGGGCGCTATTAGATGTCGTTGTTCGTAGTACGGAATCTCTTCGGCAAGTTGAGCGACAAAATGTGGACGCTCGGGACGTGGCCCAACAAAGCTCATTTGGCCCAGAAGAATATTCCAAAACTGCGGTATCTCGTCGATCCGGACTTTACGAATGACACGACCGACGCGGGTAGTACGGTCGTCGCCTTTGCTCGCCCAGACTGGACCCGACTTTTCAGCATCAACGTTCATTGAGCGAAACTTGGTCAAAACGAAAGCGCGCCCGTTCTTGCCAACACGTTCCTGTTTATAAAAAACCGGGCCTTTCGATTCCAATTTGATGAGAATTGCAGTCAGAAGCATGATGGGTAACGAGAGGGTAAAACCCAGCAGAGCGACCAGCCAGTGGACCACATTCCGCGAAACGGTTGCTAACCTGGCCTGACGACCCCTGCTGCTAAAGATCAGCCATGAAGGCCGCATCATATTCAACGACACGCGTCCCGTAACCCGCTCGTAGAAGGACGCTCCTTCTTCAATCGAGACATCGCCCGCCAAACTCAAGCGAAGCAAGCCGTCGGTCGGCAGTTGACCTCTTCGTTCTCCCATAGCGACAACAATGCGATCGATATTTTCGCGTTTTACGATCTCGCCGAGTTGTTCCGTTAGCCCGATTACCCGAGGATTTATCAAACTCTTCCCCAACAAATCTGAATCGGTGCCAACAAACCCGATAATGCGATAACCGGCGTCAGGCCGGGTTAGGACTTCACGCGCTACTTCTACAGCTAGATTTCCAGATCCGACTATTAAGATACGTTCGCCTATCCCAGGGTGGCCCAGGAACCAATGAATTGAGACTCGCCATCCGACCATCAACGTGAGTGCGAGTGGCAGGGCTATGAGTGCGATGCTGCGACCCAACATCAGCGCAGGAAAAGCATAGAAAGCAAGCGCCAGCGCTATCCACGCAAGACCCAACGCTTGAATCAGACGCAAGACCAACTCCCGCCGGTCGTGCATCACGACAAAGTCGTAAAGATCGAAGAGGTAAAAGGTCGACAGACAGAAGAACGTTACGGCGCCGGCCTTCCAATAACCATTCTTGTCGATCAGCTCGAAGGCAGCGTCCTCAAAACCAACCCGAAGATAGACAGCGCCGATTATCGCGCCGTAGACCAAAGAAGCCTCGGCGATCAATAGTAGAACTGTTCGTCCATTGAGACGTACGGCTCTCAATTAACTACCGCGACCTCCTCTTCCTTCTGTTCGGCAGCTATCTGTTTTGATTTCGCCTCGCTAAGAGCCCGTTCCCGGTTGTAGTAACGATGCTGGTAATAGTACGACGTTGAGTCGGGCTGTTCTTCTGCGCGGTTAAGAACCACACCCATCATGCGGTCTTTGGGTACGTGTTCAAGCAGCTTGTCGATAATGCTGTATCGGGTTTTACCGGCGCGAACAACCAGCAGCGCTCCATCAGCTCGATTCATCAGCACGCTTGCGTCAGTAAAAATATGTAGTCAAACATTCGACGCACATCGGTCAGTATTCGAGCGTAGGTTGGGCCAGAGAGTAACTCCGCCACGTCGTCGCGCGCCTTTCCGCCGGGTAACAAGTAAAGTCCCGCAGGATCGAGTCGAACGATCGCGTCCTCGAGTCGAATCTGGCCACCTAATACTTCCGATAGACCAACCGGTGCATCGATTCCGAGATAGTCTGTTGCACACGGCTGTCGCAGGTCGCTATCGATGATCAGACAGCGCACACCCTCGGTCTGAGCGAGTAACCAGGCGAGGTTTAAAGCTGTCAAAGTTTTGCCTTCAGCAATCCCCGCACTGGTAATCACGATTGCGCGCGTTTGCAGTCGTTCACCTGCCTGGAGAATTCTCGTTCGCAGCGAACGAAATTGTTCGCAATAAGCTGAACGAGGCTGACTGATGGCAACAAAATGAGGCTCGACGCGCGCGGGAGAAATGTCGTAAGTGACAAATCCCCCAACGCGCGCCGACCCTGCAGCGTCCAAAGTTGCCCCAGCATCACGCGAAGCTATTCCGCCGGAGAGTGCCGACCCGTCGGGTACATCCGCAGTGTGCGCAGTGGACGCTGAACTTCGCGCCGTTTCAGGAGAGACGTTAATGATCGACGAACCACTAAATAGCTGTTCCTCGATCTGTCTCGACGAAGGTAGCCCAGAAACACTGGGACTTTCGTTACGGCGCTCTGAACTTCTTGACTCATGTTTCGGCGCGCCAGTCTTTTCGGTGGCGCTTTGCCGTCTTAGGGCATCAAAGACTCTTCCCATTCAATTCACCTCACAAACGGCTCAGTTACAAGCTGCAACTGAGCATTGACTTTGAACCTGGAAAAAAACTAGAAGTCGTTCCAGGTATCAAGATCTATTTCCCTAGGCCTGTTCTACAGGGACCGGCGGTACAGAATCGGTGTCCTTTTCAACAGCTGCGGCTGACCATAATTCCGCACGACCAGCCGAGGAAAAAATTCGCGCCGGTGCTTCTCTTTCTTCACCGGCCTGCATTCCACGATCCGAACGCGGCAACATGTCGAACGTGTCTGCGATGTCTTCGATAACAGCTCGACTAATGGTTGTTTCACCGGCCGCATAGGCGGCGAGCAGTGCGTTGTCACAAAGATTGTTGATGTTGCGCGGAATTCCTTCGGAGCAGCGGAATATGTAGTCGATGGCGCCTGGTGAAAAAACATCCGTACGTACGGCGCCGGCTACGAGTAAACGAGAAGTGATGTAGCGATCCGTCTCCTCTACATTTGGCAAAGCCTTGATGACACAACGTAGGGCAACGCGCTGCTTCAACTGTCGCAGATCTGGATTGTTGAGAACGTCGCGAAGTTCAGGCTGACCTGTTAGCACAATCTGTAACTGCTTTGCCGTGTCTGACTCGAAGTTTGATAGGAGTCTGATCTCTTCCAAAACATGGGGAGACAAGCCCTGGGCTTCGTCGATAATCAACACCGTTCGCAGCCCGCGCGAGTGACGTGATTCAAGCGCACGACCAAGTTCGATTAGAAGCTCGGACTTAGTTTCCCACTTCTGGACATCGAGCAGTGTTGCCACATGCTGGTAAAACTCCGCCACCGATAGACGGGGATTGAATACGTAGGCTACCAGCACAGTGCGGTCGAGTCGTTGCATCATCCAACGCAAGATCGTGGTCTTACCGGTTCCGACTTCACCCGTTACCACCACCAGACCCTTGCCACTCTCGATTCCGTAGTGCAAGTTGGCCATCACCTCGGTGTGCGAGGGAGTGAAGTAAATGAAGCGCGGATCCGGCGTCAGCGCGAAAGGTAGCTCTTTAAGCCCGTAGAATTCTGCGTACACTCTAATAACCCTCCAGTTCGAACGAACTATCTCTAGGAGCGTCCTGATGTCTGGCTCAGGAGTTCAAAAACGTGAGTCATCTTTAATGCCAGGGCGAGAACGGGAATACTCACAACCGTAACCACCACTCCAGCGGCGAGTAATAGCCGACGGCGTCTGGGAACCGCTTTCGCCTCTTGTGGAGTCAGGAGTTCAGGAACGGAA
>QHXL01000103.1 GCA_003222935.1 Acidobacteriota bacterium | reverse complement strand
TTGTCGTGATTCTAGCGAGAGACCACCTGAGCGGTTCTGATCGATCTCCGCGACAATCTAAAGATTATCGGACATTTCAGACATCATTGGAGTTCGAGTCTACTGACTGATTTGACACATCAATTTTCTTCTACCATCTTTGTCTCGATGTCAGACTTGCTCATCAGTCAACAAAACATGCCAAAAGAGGCAGTCGCTCAAATGTGCCAGCTTTGCAGAAGTGTCGAGGTTGCGCGCCTTGCATTTGAGGAACTTCCCGACGACCTGCAGAAGTTAGTTCAAGCCAACGTAACTTCTTCACAGCCGGCCGGCGAAGTCTGCATCAACTGCATCGGAGTCTTCACTCGCGCACAACAACAACTCCAGTCGCAGCCAAATATTTTTGCCGACGTCGATCGCGCTCTGCCAACGCCGCTGCGCATGGATGCTGATGAGCGCTTCACCGGACGCGACGTTACGATTGCCTTCCTCGACTCCGGTTTTTATGCGCACAAGGATTTGACCGAACCAATTAGTCGCATCGTGGCGTACCACAGCATCTTTTCCCCCGAGGACGATCCGACACTTTTGCGAACGGCTGATGTCGCGAGTTGGCATGGAATGATGACTTCGGTTGTAGCTGCCGGTAACGGCTTCTTATCAAATAGCCTCTATCGAGGCATTGCTCCAGCCGCGAATGTTGTTCTGGTGAAGATAGGAAAAACCGGTCGCATCCCCGAAAGCAGTATTGAAACGGGAATGCGTTGGGTAATCGAGAACAAAGAAAAGTTTGGTATTCGCATCGTCAATATTTCAGCCGGCGGTGATTTCGAACAACCGTACTTAAATAACGCTCTTTGCCAAACGGTAGAAGAAGCCGTGAAAAGCGGGCTGATAGTTGTTTGCGCAGTTGGAAACGCCGGCCTGGCGCCCGGTCATCCGGTGTTGCCTCCAGCGAGCTCACCAGCGGCGATTGCTGTCGGTGGTCTGGACGATCAGAATTCACTCAATCGTGCTCGTCGCGGTATGTATCGTTCTTCGTATGGCCCAACGATCGACGGCTTGCAGAAGCCCGAAGTGATCGCTCCCGGGATCTGGGTCGCGGCGCCTATCCTTCCGCACACGCCAACAGCAGACGAAGCTCAACTCTACGCGACTCTCGATTCCGCATCAGATGAAGAGCTCAGCACAATCCTGTTTTCTCAAGAAGGAGTTGATAAGGATCTCGATGAAGCGCGTGACCTGCCGGTTCCGCTACTGCGCCAGCTCATTACGATCAAGCTTCGTGAAGGAAACGTCATCAATGAGCACTACAAATTCGTCGACGGCACTTCATTCGCGGCGCCTATCGTGGCTTCGATCGTTGCGTGCATGTTGGAAGCGAACCCAAACCTCACACCACAGCAAGTAAAAAGAATCCTTATCGATACTGCCGAACGAGTCGCGGGGATTGAAGTTGAGCGACAGGGATGGGGCGTGGTCGCGCCGCGGAAGGCAGTTGAGATGGCGCTGCGGATGAGAGGGTGAAAAACATCGGTCATTGATTTTTCCCGCTCCTGCCGACTGTTCCTGATGCTCGGCTGGACACTCGCCTAACCCTGTGCAACAATTCGAACTACCTAATCACCCACGACAAACAGAAGTTTGAGAGGAGAGTTTTTGAGTTTTTATGTCTGAGAATGAAGCAGCAATTGAGACTGTCGCCGCAGAGGCACCCGAGCCCGAAGCGAGCACAGAAGAGATCACCTACCACGCAGTGGAAAAAGACGGTGTAGTCACGGCTATCTGGGAAATGCAGGGACGCAAACACGTGCGTACCATCGATCCTCGTTCACGCCAGGGACAAGACATCCTTCGCCTTTACACCACCGAACATCACGACGAAGTCGCCGGTGAGGCAACCGCTTCGTAGTACGTGGAATTTGGTCTCGGCCCTTGGTCTGACAGCCTAACTAAACCCTAAACAACCAGGTTGCGAGGTTGACCTTCGACGAAGGCTTCGATGCTCTCGATGAGCTGATCGGCAAGCGTCTGCATTGCTTGCCGGCTGGCCCAGGCATTGTGTGGCGTTACGATCAGGTTCGGCAGATCCGCGTCCAGCAAAGGACTTGGCGATTTCGGCGGCTCAACTCGCAACACGTCGATTCCCGCCCCTCCGATCCGCCCCTCATTCAAAGCATCGAGCAATGCGGTATCGTCGAGCAGACCTCCACGCGCTGTATTGATTAAGACGGCATCCGGCTTCATTAGTCGCAACTCTTCGCGGCCAATCATATTTTGAGTTTCCGGCGTCAAGGGACAGTGCAATGAAATGACGTCGCTGTTCTTTAATACCTCTTCAAAGCCAGTTCTTCCTTCACGAACAACAGCCTCGCCCTTACGTTCAGCAACTAACACTTCCATTCCGATCGCGCGTGCCAGTTGGGCCATCGATTGACCAAGTGTCCCATAACCGATGATGCCAATGGTGCTGCCACGCAAATCACTCAGCGGATGGTCCAACAGACAAAATGTTTTCGATTGATGCCAGCGACCCGCCTTTACGTCTCCACGATAAGCAATCAGACTTCGTCGCAAAGCTAACATCAACATCAAAGCATGTTCCGGTAACGAATTGACTGCGTAACCGCGCGCGTTGCACACGGCAATTCCGTGCGACTTACAAAACTCGAGATCCACGTTGTCCACACCTGTGGCGGCAACTGCGATCAGTCTCAAGCTGGATAGCCGGGCCAACGTTTCCGCCTTAATCGGCGACTTATTGCAAATAAGGATCGTGGCGTCGCGCAACCTCGAGACAAGGTCTTCGACAGCTGTCTGGCCAAACTCGCTCCATTCGTGATCGAAGCGAGGTCTACGAAACGCAACCTTAAACGTGTCTCGCTCCAGGAAGACAATTGATTCAGTTTTTTGTTCTTTATTCATAATTCTTCCCGTGCCCCTGGACCATCGATCTTCCGAGACGATGGATCGATCCGAGCTTTTGAACAACGATTGGTCCATGTTTCGGTAGTTTTATCTAGTCCTTCGTAGCCTCCTCGGCTAATCCTTGTCAGCATATTACTTAGTCTTCTGACTCCTTCACTCGTCCTCAGATGGAATGTTGGTTGCTTAGTTAATCGACATTCCCCAACCGTTCGGGATTGTAACGACAAATCCCGAACAACACGCCAGTGCGTTTTCACCAACGCCGTGTACAGAGGAGATGATTCTATGAACAAGACAGTAAAGCTTTCGCTTTTGCTCCTGACCCTTCTCACGTTTCTGGTGACGCCGATCGTCGCTCAAACTTCGGGTTCAATTTCAGGTGAAGTGAAAGATGAGAAGCAAGCCCTTATCAACGGCGCCACCGTCACCCTCAGAAACGTGACAACAAATCAGTCACGCACATCTCAGACGGACAGTGACGGTCGTTACCGGTTCACAGGTGTACCCGTAGGTGATTACGAAGTCACAGTCGAGTCGACTGGATTCGCCAGGTATGTCCAGTCAGGAATCAAGCTCGAATTAAATCAACCTGCCACAGTCGATGTCACGATGAAACCGGGTGCCGTCACCGAAGTTGTAAACATCGTGGAGAATGCGTCGATACTCAATACGACGACTTCGGAAGTCGGAACTCGGTTTGACGCAAAGCGACTTGCCGAATTACCACTCGCGACAACTCGCAGCGTCTACAACGTCGCGCTGTCAGCCGCGGGCGTTAGTCAACTCAATTCCGGCCAGAGTGCCTTCGCCGGGGGCACAAACTTCTCATCGAACGGCGGCCGCGTGCGTTCGAACAACTTCATGATTGATGGTCAGGACAACAACAACTTTGGTGTTGCCGGTTCGACAATACCACTCAACAATCCGGACCTTATCCAGGAAGTCAGACTAGTCACCAATCAGTTCAGTGCTGAGTACGGTCGCAACTCCAGCGCTGTGTTCAATGCAATTACGCGAAGTGGCTCGAATAACTTCCACGGTTCTGGTTTCTGGTTTCACAACGACAATGCACTCAACGCGTGTAGCAACGTTCAAAAACAAGGCGGGTTCTGCAATCCGAATGCGACAGATGTATCGAAACAACAGGCGCCGTTTCGAATTGAGAACCAACTGGGTGGCACGATTGGTGGTCCACTCTACTTGCCGAGTTTCGGTGAAGGTGGTCCAACCCATATTAGCGGAAAGGATCGAACGTTCTTTTTCTTCGCAATTCAACGGTGGTGGGACCGGCAGTTGGGTGTCGGACAAGCCTTGAACGGCGCTCCAACACAGGCAGGAAAAGACATAATCAACGCGGCCGCTGGCAACCTACCCCAGGTACGCGCGCTGTTGGATTTTCTTCCTGCTGCTCAAACTCCGCTTAATCAAACCGTCAGCTTTGTTCGCAACGGACAGACATTCCTCGTGCCGATTGGTTCTTTAACGGGATCGCAATCGTCAACCTACGACGATTGGCAGACATCCATCCGCATCGATCATCGCTTGAGCACAAACCACAACCTGAACGGAAGATATATCTACCAGGATTCAGGGGCGCTCGGCAGTATTCCCGGTGTGGCAGCTTCGCAGATCACACCGCCAGGATTTTCATCGATAGTTCCCGGACGAACTCAAGGCGTCAACTTACAACTGACGAGCGTACTCACACCTCGTTTTGTAAATGAAGTACGTGGAGCATTCCTGCGAAGCGCAAACTCAACTCTCGCACTGGATCCCCGGTCGGAACAAATTCCGTCACTCGAAGTTGTCGAACTGGGACTGCGGGAGTTCAATGCAGCACCTACGCGCACGGCAATCGGTTTAGGTGTAAACCTGCCACAGAACCAAACAAGAAACACCTTTCAACTCCAGGACAATATCTCGTACACAAACGGCAACCACGGTTGGAAGTTTGGCGTGGATATTCGACGGAATCAACTGCATCAACTGTTCAAACCAACAACCCGGGGATTGCTCGAGTACGCGTCTCTTGATTTCCTGATCAAGGACTTCGCGACCCGGGCTAACATCAACAAGGATCTGCCCGGGACTGCAAGAGTGCTGCACAACGATTGGCACGACTTCTTCTTCTACGGCCAGGACGAGTGGAAAGTGCGACCAAACTTCACCCTGACTCTCGGTCTGCGTTATGAGAATGCCGGTCAACCGATCGCGGATCTCGCGGACTTCAATGCGCCGGTTCTCGCTGCGGCGGGAAATGATCCACGCTATGTGTTACGCCCAGTTCCAGGACGTGACAATAACAATCTGCAACCACGACTCGGTTTCAACTGGAATCCACGCACCGACACTGACGGGGTGATGGGCTGGCTAACCGGCGGAGATAAACTTGTAGTTCGCGGTGGTTACACACGTACGCACGATTACGCGTACACAAACATCGCTTTGAATATCTGGAGTTCGTTTCCGTTCGTAGCAGCGGTTTCATCGTTCCCGACCGTTCAGGCTCAAAACCTGGGAGGCCAAACAGTAACCGTTACCCCGAACGCCTGGACCACGCTGAAAAATCCACCGTTTAATCCGGATACTGTAAATCGAACGATCGTCGACGAGAATTTCCACTTACCCGTCTACGACTCGCTCAGTTTTGAAATCCAGCGCGAGTTCACACGTGACCTGGTCCTTCGAATTGGTTACGTAGGAACGAAGGGGACAGGCCTCTTTGAGTCGGTCGACGCAAATCCAGCTCGCATCGGTTGTACCGGAGCTTCTGCGGCAAACGGTTTCTGCCGGAGTATTCCAAATGTTGGTCCGACACGCCTGCGCACAAACTCTGGCATGTCGATTTACCATTCGCTCCAAACCAGCCTGGAAAAACGACTGAGCGGCGGTGTTAGCGCTGGCTTGCACTACACCTACAGCACTTTCATCGACACGATGTCGGAAATCTTCAACGTGTCGCGCGGAGAGATAGCAGTAGCTCAGGACTCGTACAATCGACGCGCTGATCGTGCTCGTTCCAGTTTCGACCGTCCGCACAGGATCTCAGGAAACTTTGTCTATGAACTTCCGTTCTATCGCGACCAGAAAGGTTTCACTGGAAAGGTTCTGGGCGGCTGGCAGCTTAACTCTCTGTTCTCGCTGCAAAGTGGTTCACCCTTTACACCACTGAATGGTTCTGATCCGGCAGCCACACTGGCGAGCATCTCCTCGCTGGTTGGAAACGCAATCAGACCAAATATCAACACGGCTCTCGACGTCTCGAACATGAGTGTTGAGGAAATAGTGAAGGCCGGTGGTCGATCACTCTTTAGAACGATCACTGCAGCGCAGCGAGTGGGTGACGTCGGTCGCAACGTTCTTCGGTCGGACGGAATCAACAATATCGATTTCGGCATTCTGAAGAACACAACCATTGGCGAGAATCATCGCTTGCAGCTTAGGGCCGACTTCTTCAATTTCACGAACACTCGTGACTTTGGTATCCCTAACTCAACGGTAACTTCCGCCGACTTCCTTAATCAGTGGGGAACCGACGGTGGCAACCGCCGCATCATCGTTGGCGTAAGATACGTGTTCTAGGCAGTACAAACACGTAAGTGTAATACCGGTTGAGCCGAGGTGGCCGTCACCTCGGCTCAGCGCATTTTCTTTTCCCCCACCTTCAGTGGCGCGAGGTAACTTTAGGCGATCCCTGGTGCTGGGAGCGCACGCGTCCCCGCGTGCCGGCGTCGTGTTTAGCCCGATCGCGCTTCAGTTCAATCCAGCACGCGGGGACGCGTGCGCTCCCAGCACGAGGAACTACTTAAGTTCCGACTGTCCCTGAAGAGTTAACCGTTACTGGTTGGAAGTAGTATCATCGTCGCGCAACTCCAGCTTCCCAAGGAGTACCTGCAATGCGATATCTAAGCCTGATTATTCTAATTGCCTTCGCAGCTTCGGTTTCATTAGCACAGACACAAACGCCTGCGGTGGAAGTCGTGAAATCAAGTTGGAACAAAGAGCGCATCGGTTGGGAAAATGATCCCTTTCGAGGTCCGATCGAAAACTTCGACGAGATGAGAGCGCGGACTCGTAACGAGAAACGAATTACGGATGCCAAGCTCGGAAGCGGTGGTAGCGCTGATAAAGTCAAAGTCGACGCGGCAGCCGACGCCGCAAATATCGCTACCCAACACCAACAGACAACTTCGCGTTACGTCTTCATGTACAAGACAACAATAAGAAACTTGAGTGAGAAAACGATTCTTTCAGTCGACTGGGACTACGTCTTTCTCGACAAAATGGATAACACGGAACTCAACCGACATCAGTTTACAAGTGATGAGAAGATTGGACCGGGGAAGGCGAAGGAACTCGTAGTAAATCTCCGAAGACCGCCGACTCAGACAATCAGTGTCACTTCGCTTAACAAGAACGAAGCCGAGTCAGTCCTCGGGCAAGTAGTCGTTATGCGAGTCCAGTATTCTGATGGCTCCAGTTGGCAAGCACCTGAAACAAGTCCACCGAATCCATGATAAGACCCGCAGTCCACAACGAAGCCGCAACACTTACGGAGATCGCCCTCGACGCAAAACGTCACTGGGGTTTTCCAGAGAATTGGATCAAGCATTGGGAATCGGATCTCACAATCTCACCGGAATTCATTGAGAAGCATCATGTGTACGTGACGGAACAGGACGGAGAGATTCGAGGGTTCTATGCTCTTTGCCTGGCAGACAACAAGGCTGAGTTGGAACACATGTGGGTCACCCCGGCATACATTGGGACGGGAATAGGTAAGGAGCTTTTCCTGGATGCGATGGACCGTGCGGCAACGATGAATGTGAATGCGGTTGAGTTGACTGCCGATCCAAATGCTGCCGGGTTTTACACACGAATGGGTGCTACACAGATCGGCGCGACTGACTCGGAAATTGAAGGTCAGCCGCGCCACCTCCCCCGCATGAAAGTCGACCTCAGTTAATATTCGAACCTGAATGTCCGATAAACTTTAGGAACCTCTGATTAAGTCTCTTAACCGCAAAGCGGTTGCGTCCCAGAGCCCAGGGTTGCCGCGCTTTGGCGGCTACCCTGGGAAAGGACGGACAATCGATTAAACCCCAACGGGGTTGCGCCAACCGCGAACATTTTAGGCCCGATCTTTTTTGCCTACTTCACACGACATAGGCCGGCGCCCCAGGTGAAGCCGGCGGCAAACGCAGGCAGCAACACATACTCACCCGACCTCAACTGCCCCGACCGTCTCAGTTTATCCAACGCTATTCCCATTGAAGCTGACGACGTGTTGCCGGTGTGCTCGATAACGGAAACGATTCTGTTCGGATCCTTCAATCCAAGTCCGCGACCAACTTGCGCGAGTAAGTTCGCATTCGCCTGGTGCGGAACAATCCAACTAATGTCGGCGATTGTTAGGGAGTTTCGCTCCAGCACCGTTTGACACGCCGACACCATCTTTCTGGACGCCTGCAGTATCACTGACTGACCAATCATTCGAGGCGCAAAATCCTGCGGTTCACCAACGTTTCCAAATTCAGAACCCGGGCAGCGTATACCGAGATCGTCGACGTACTTGCCGTCCGTAGCGAGGTGTACGTCGACGATCTCAAGCGCCCCTTCTTCCCCCTTGTTCGAAATGATTAGCGCAGCGGCGCCGTCTCCGAACAACATTGACGTCGTTCCCGCAGCCGGCGTGAGCTGCAAGAACGCCGACTGCACTTCAGCCACGCACAGCGCGACGTTACGGGCTGCCCCGGACACGACTAACGCATTTGCGAGTTGCAATCCATATAACGTGTTGCAGCAGGCAGCACGAATATCAAGGCACGGAACTTCGCGCAGGCCGACGGCTGTTTGGACCATCGGAGCCGAGCCCGGAATAAAGCGATCCGCAGTCATCGTTCCGAGCATCAGATAGTCAATCTCATCCAACGTTACGCCAGACTTCTTCAAAGCTTCCACGCTCAACGAGCTTGTCATCTCGCCCCGGCTGGCCCAGCGCCGCTCTCGAATTCCAGACGACTTGTAGATCTGTTCAGGGGTCAGTCCCAGCTTTTCAGCTAACTGATCATTGCTAACCACTGTCTGAGGCAAGTGCGCACCGGATGCTGTGATAAACGCTTTCATGATTAGTTGCGTCGATCAGACACGTAATCATCAATCGCCTCTATCGTGCGAAAGTTTGCTGGAATGACTTCGGCGTCAGGAACATGAATGCCGCAATGTTCCTCCAGCACTGTCACAAAATCGACGAGCGCAAAACTGTCGAGTGTTCGAGTTTGGCGACACCGATGCCGGCGGCGTTGTTGTTTAGAAATTCAATTACTGGTTCGGGTAATGACATGGATGTAGATGCTCCTTCGTTGTTGTTCTAGGTTTGGTGCTTTGATCTTAGATTTTTGACCTTTGGCTGATGGCAGGTTTCTTTCCTTTCAAAGTTCAAAGATCCAAGACCAAAGATCAAAAACCCGAATTCTTATCGTCTAGCAAGCCTCTCGCGATAAGCGTTGTAACTTTCCATCAGCGCCATGTAGAGCAAGGTGCCCACGGTCTGCGCGCCCTCTGCATTCGGATGCGTCAAATCAGCGCCGACAAGATGCTTTTGTCCGTCGTGCCAACGCGCCATGGTCCCTTCACCACCCATGGCCGCAAACATGTTCAGAAATGCGCAATTCGTTTCGCGAGCCACGCGGCGCTGCATTTCAACAATCTTGGGAATTGACGGTAGGGTAATAATTTTCCCTCCGGGTCCGCGCTTTCCTCGATCCATTGGCGATACGATCAGAATCGACGCGGCCGGCAGCGCTGTTCGCACTCGTAGTACAACAGCACGCAGTTCTCTTTCGTAACGCGACATCTGATTGTCTGACGCATACTGGCTTTCGTTTGTCCCGTAGTTGAGGATGACCAGGTTTGGTTTTCGATGCTGAAGCTGTTCGATCCAATGCTGTTCATTCATTGCTGTCGCCAGGAGTCCTGCAAAAGCCCCGTTCACACCCAAACTGTCGTAAACAATTCCGGGATCGTCGTTCTCCAAAACAGCGCCGAACACGCGGACATCTCCAGAAGTGGTTCTGATCGAAAAAGAATTCGCACCAGTTTCGGTTTTGATTTCGGCAAACCCTGACGTCACTTGATCGCCTGAAGTTGAGACCACGCGAGATTCCTTTTCATTCGCCTCGAGGTTGAACTCCCCGCCGTTCGGCTGTTGGAGATAGAAAACTTCAAAGCGTGAAAACTTCTTTCCAGTAACTCCCCCGGCTGCAGGAGCAAAGCGCGCGTACTTGCCTGGACCACTGGCGAAGAATGCGACGCCGCCAAGTCCGAACTGTCCATCGCGAGTGCGCGGATTCATTAACGACCCGTTTTGCCAACCACCACCCGAAGTGAAACTGATCGATTGATGGCCATACCATTCCCATGGCCGATCGATCAGGATGAATCCATGACCTGAGTCGCCAAAACGCTCTTGTAGGAGTTGGCGCGTAGTTCCCGTTATCCCGTCGTTGGTGATAGGTGAGTCGCCGTAATGCGTGATTCGAGTGATTGCGCCCTTCTCTTTTCCTTCGCTTCGAGCAAGGGCTGCATTGAACGCCTCCAGCGCGTTCGAAGGGTCATCGATCAGTTGATCAGCACACGCCTGGTTGGCGGGTTGCTTCTACACTCCCGGTTACTTCTGCGGCGGCAAGTGTGGTTGCGGTCGCTGAGTTTTGCTTGAAAGTTACGAGGTCGCGCGCGTGCGGCAGAAGTTCTCGATAACTTTCACCTTTTACTGAGAGTTTGTTTTGAAGTGGCGGAATAGCTAACGGCGCGACTGTGAAAAGCACAATGAAGATGACAGTCCGCGCCGGCTTGTTGCGCCAGAGGTCATTCAGCGCAACGCGTAACACTTGCCATACATTCTTATGGCTTCGTGCGTCTTTCGGCCACGCGTTTAGATTTTGATTTGAAAATGACATCCTTTGCCTCTCGCGATCACTGCGTCTCCCTCGCTCCGCCGGGAGCGATATGTTTATAACGATCGACCCGCACTCGATCTCTGCGCCCTCGGCGCGCCAAGAACGACAGCGGTCGGGGCTATGAAGATTTCGCTCCTCCGGAGCGACAATCCGTTGAAAAGTTCTTTCTCAAAAATTCCCATAGATGAATTGCACTTCCGCGCCCGACAGGTAATACAAACCAAACGCGACACCAACCACGACCGCTGCTTGCGCCGGCGAAGGCAACCAGCTCCAACCATCGCGGACTGCATTTAACGCTTTGGCTGGAACCCAATGTGAGATGAATCCGACGACAAGCAAGATGATCAGTGATGTTGGTAAATTGGCCGCAGTGAACTGGAATGCTGTTAACCGTTTCAGCACTTCGCCAACTTGAGTCAAACTTTCCGCTCGAAACACAATCCACGTCAGACAGACGAAGTGGAATGTTGCGATCGTGCAAATCACCCTGGTCCAAACCGACGTATTGGCTCGAGCCGGTACGCCTTTCCGTCTGTTCCACCAATGACTGACTGATAGACCCAGGCCATGTAGTCCGCCCCAAATCACAAACGTCCAGGCGGCGCCGTGCCACAGGCCACCGACTAAAAAGGTGAGGAAGAGATTTCGATAAAGATTGAAACGTCTCTTCCTCAAACCGCCTATCGAGATATAGACGTAGTCGAAAAGCCAGCTGGAAAGCGTGATGTGCCAACGCTTCCAGAAATCACGCAGGTTTTGAGCACGGTAAGGTGAGTTGAAATTCGGTGGCAGCTCGAATCCCAGAAGCAACGCCGATCCAATGGCAATGTCCGAATAGCCGGAGAAGTCGCAGTAGATCTGCAACGCGTAACCGTAAATCGCCGCAAGTGTCTCGAGTGACGAGTAAAGCTGTGGTTGATCGAAAACGCGATCGACGAGATTGCTTCCGATCATGTCGGCGATCGCAACTTTCTTAATTAGACCAACAAGAATTAGAAAGATGGCCTCGACGCCTCGATCGCTGCTCTCGCCCGGCTTTTCGAATTGCGGTAACAGGTCTTTGGCCCTAACGACGGGCCCCGCAATCAAGGTCGGAAAGAAAGCAACGAACGCCAGGTAGTCAAAATAACGAGTGGTTGCCGGGGTGGTTTTGCGATAGACGTCGATTACGTAACTAAGCGATCGAAAAGTGATGAACGACAGCCCCAGAGGAATGACGAGGTCTTCGATGAGGAAAGACCTCGTTTGCACGTGGAGTGTTTCGAGGAGTGTCGTGGCAGAAACGCTAAAAAAGTTGAAATACTTGAAAATCAGCAGTGTGCCGATGTCGATCAAGACGCTCGCTGATAGAAGTGAACGACGAAGCGTTGAGTTTGATGTTGAGTTGATTCCGCGCGCCGTGAAGAAGTCGATTGTTGAAATCGCGAAGAGCAGCAAAACAAACTTCGGATTCCAGAGTGCATAGAAGTAGTAACTGGCTAGTAAGACGCATCCGACGGCAAGCCCTCGTCGTTTAGCGATAGTGATGAAGGCCCAGTAAACAAAGAATACGATCGTCAGGAACATCCAGTACTTGCTGGTGGTGAATAGCATGGCGCGTGTGTGTTAGTTCGTCGGCAACATTCACTTTGTATTTTCTGCATTCGGAAAAATTAAGTTAGCGTTGCGGCAACGGTGCCTGCACAGGACAGCCGTAGTGTGATGACTGTGGACAACCACGTTATGAGGAGCAGTAGGCAGGAGCAGGAAGCACTGGCAGGAGGCAGGAGCAGTCCACTAGATCAACGCAGTTGGGAAGGGCCAGCGGACTTCTCTAGACAAATGCAGTTGGAAGGGCCAGCGGACTTCTCTAGACAAGTGCAGTTGGGAAGGGGGCAAACGGAACTAGAAGTATCTTGATAAGTGGACCGAGTGCGCCCCCGCTGAGGTTCGATCAGATTCTAGTTGGAGCCGCAGCGGGGGCGCACTACGAACCACTAATTAGTAGTACTTTCTGCTCCGTTTTGCCCCCTTCCCAACTTGCACTGGTCTAGTGAAGTTCATTTGCTCACAACCTGGTCTGATCTAGTGTGCTGTCTACTGCTCGTGCCTACTGCTCCTGCCTACTGAATTCGGCCGGGTTCGCTTTAAATCTTCATAAAATATCTCTGCCAATTTTGCGTAACCGGAACCGGTCAAGTGCACTCGATCCGGTTGAGCTAATCCCCTTCGCAACCAGTTGTTCATCGATCCCGATCCTCCCATAGCGTCGAAGGCACTCCAGAAGGCGGCGTTGTTTGCAAAAGCAGCGCGACGTTGTGCGCTGACCATCGATTTGAGTCGTCCGGTCAGTGGTAAATCAGCTCGATCCGGAGGGGCAAACAGAAGTATTGAAGCGTGTGGAGCAGCGGCGTGAAGTTGTCGCAGAATTTGTTTGAGCAATAGCTCGTACGAGTCTGGGGTCCAATCGCTATCCGCAACCTCATTTGTGCCGTAGGCGAGGATTATCAGATCCGGATCGCGTGCCTTGATTGCCGCAGCAAGCGCCGCCTGATTCCAGTCAAGAATGCGACTGGCCCGGGCGCCGTTGATGCCAAACACGTCGTAAGCGACTCCTGCTGACAAGTGTTCAGAGACGATCCCCAGCAACCGAACTCTTCCAGGACTCAATGTCTTAACTTCGAGCCGATGACGCGTGTCAGGTAAATCGACAAAGACAGAATCAACCCTGGTAACGCGTGAATTCAGCAGTATCGTGCCGTCGGCTACGTTAACTCCGTCAACCGAAATCTGAATCTTGCCGCCACCGGGTTCTCGCACGAAGTAGACCTCAAAACGACTAGCACTCGCTTCAAGCCAGGCGCTTTCGCCGGGTCCGTTCGTGGTGAGGTTAATCCCAGCTGGACCATAGATCGCATCGGGCGACGAGCGTCCACCAATCCCGTCTATTCTCCAGCCGTCAGTTGCGCCTGATACAACACTTCGACGCCGTGTTGTCATCGGGTTTCGCGGAACTATGAAACCTGCGCCACCATCGCCAAACTCGTTTTGAAAACGCTCTCGAATCTCACGCGTCAAAACATCGGCAGCTACATGTGAGTCGCCAAAGTGCATTATGCGAACCGGTTCAATGCGACGCTTAGACTCAGTTTGAGCAAGCGCATCAAAAAAATGACCAAGCGCGGCAGCGTTTTCAACTTCTCTGTGTTCCTTCTGTGTCCTCTGTGTCTCTGTGGTAAAACTCATCCCAGCAAAAGAAACGCCCAGGAGACAGACAATAGCCGTAAAGGATCTACTCATCGGCAATCAAAGTCGCAGCCCGCCGAGTGTTCTGACAACCGTGCTTGCCACAGTAATACCCCTGTGAGAGCATACGGCGACGAAGTAACCGTAGACACAATCTGTCACTTCAAGAACCTTCAAATGTCCACTCCCTCCAGTTCCAAAAGTCGATACGTATCACGAAAAGCCAACTCGTTCACTGAATCAGTCATGCGCGAAATGACGCGTGAGGCTTTGAAGCACGTCGCCGTCAACCTGTCGCAGGGCTTCCCCGTTTTTGCCACGCCTGCTGATATCAAACGCAAAGCGATGGAAGCGATTGAAGCGGACGTCAATCAGTATGCAATTACCTGGGGTTCCAAAGATTTCCGCGACGCTATTGCGCGTAAGACGAAGTGGCACCTCGGTCTCGACATCGACCCTGAAACAGAGATAACTGTCACCTGTGGCTCAACCGAGGGAATGATTGCCGCGATGATGGCGACCGTCGATCCGGGTGAGGAAGTCATCGTCTTTGAACCGTTCTATGAAAACTACGCGCCCGACGCGATTCTGTCAGACGCAAAACCGCGTCACGTGGCCTTGCGCGCGCCTGACTGGAGTTTCGATCGCGACGAACTGCGCGCCGCCTTCAGTGAACGAACAAAAGCAATCATTGTCTGCAATCCCAATAACCCGACCGGCAAGGTTTTCACTCGTGATGAAATGGAATTCATCGCCGGACTATGCCAGGAGTTCGACGCACTCTGCTTCACTGACGAAATCTACGAACACATTCTTTACCCGCGTGAAGGCGCCGACATTCGTCACATCTCGATGGCCCAGATCGAAGGGATGCGCAATCGCACAGTCGTGGTCAACTCGATGTCGAAAACTTATTCGGTAACTGGATGGCGTGTGGGTTATTGCATAGCGCCGCCGGAAATCACGGGCGCCATTCGCAAAGTCCACGACTTTCTGACCGTAGGAGCGGCCGCGCCACTACAGAGCGCAGGAGCGTATGCGTTGTCGCTACCGGCGGAGTACTACGAAAAGTTGCAAACAGAGTATCGCGCGCGTCGAGATGTGTTGTTGCCGGTGCTCGAGCAATGTGGATTTTCAACCTTCGTTCCCGACGGCGCCTATTACATCATGACCGACATCTCGGCTTTCGGTTTCGACAATGATGTCGAGTTTACGCGCCACCTGATTCGTGAGATTGGCGTGGCGTGTGTCCCCGGATCGAGCTTCTACAGGGAATCAACGAGCGGTCAACAGCAAGTGCGATTCTGTTTTTGTAAGAGTGATGAGACCTTGAATCGCGCCGCCGAACGTCTATCAAAATTGCACAAGCTGGTGTGAATGGGATCGCGCTTTAGTGATCATCCGTGCTGGGACCGCAGGCGTCCCCGCCTGCACGCGTTAGCCACCAAGCATTGGGAGGCCAGGACGGCAGGCGGAGACGCCTGCGGTCCCACATTTAAGTCTCTCCTGGTTTAGCGATCACTCTAATTATGAATTGCTTTATTAAAAGGCTACTCGTCTGTGCTTTATACGCGGCACTGTTCTCACTGACGGTCGCGGCCCAACACATCTATGATCCCGATTTCA